>JBATTD010000343.1:0-7973 GCA_049670345.1 Ignavibacteriaceae bacterium | reverse complement strand
GGATACAAAGCTTTTCGAAACTAAAGAAGGCAAGTTAGTGTGGAGCGCAACTTCTGAATCCTATGAACCCAAAAGCACTTCTGATGTAATTAAATTTGTTAGCTTAATTGTAGTTGATGAATTGTACCAGGAAGGGTTTATTAAATAATAGTTGCTATCAGTCTTATTATTATTTTCATCATATAATTACTAAATTTAATTTCAATTTAAACTAACTATTAAAAGCTATTTAGTTATGATTAATCAAAAAATACCAACCGGTTTTATTATATCAATTCTACTGATATTCTATTTTATACAACCAGTTACCATTAGCCAGATATCGGTGAGCAATGAATCTATAAATATTGCAGTTGTTCGTGATGGACCAACAGGCGATGTGGAAATAACAGCATTGATTGAACCGGAATTGAAGCATCTTTTAGGAGATGACTATACTCTCAATTTTATTGAATCAACCGAGTTCAATGCTCAATGGGATCCAAACAATTTCCGAAGCGTTATCGAAAATGCATTGAATGATGAGACGGTTGATATTATACTCGGTGTCGGCGCTATGGTTACTCAGGAAGCCGCGAATGATGATCTGGTTTTAGCAAAACCGTTTGTCAGCACAACTATTCTCACTGGGGATGTTCCACCACTCCCTTATTCAACGGATGATCATTCTCTAAAGGAGAATTTGGTTTTTCTGATCTTACCTACTTCCAGAGATAAAGATTTTGAGGCATTGAAGAAGCTAATTCAAATTGATACCTTGCATTTTGGTATCCCAATAGAAGAGTTGAATTACCTTCGAAATATGTTACCGAAAATTAATACTTTTTCAAAGGAAATAGGTGTGACAATAATCCCGGTTCCAATTTCTAAAGATATCAAAAAAACTATAACTGAAATTCCAACAAGAGCACAAGCATTCTATTATCTTCGTACACCAAGACTTACCATATCAGAAAGAAAAGAATTAACTGACTCCTTAATATCAAGAAAAATTCCAGTTTTTAGCGGAATGGGGGTAGAAGATATTGAACTGGGAGTATTTGCAACTAATAAACCGAATATGAATCTGGAAGTTGCACGTAGATCCGCAATAAACCTATTTAGATTGATTCGGGGAGAACAGTCAGCCAACTTACCGGTTTTTATGGTATCTGATTTTAAATTGATAATTAATGGAAAGACTGCCGCAAAGATTGGTTACTACCCCGACTATGATATACGAATAACTGCTACAATACTTTACCGCGAATATCTTGAAGGTGATGTAAAGGAAATAAATCTAAAGGAGGCTTTAAATTTAGCTGCTAAAGGCAACACTTCACTTTCAATCACTTCCTCAGAGGTCCAAACATCTTTGCAGGAATCAAGGGTTGCCAGAGGATTTATGTTTCCCCAGCTAAATCTAACTGCCGATTATAAGCACATAGGCTGGAACTCGTTTAACGCATTGGTCCCTGAAAACTTTGCTCAGTTTGGAGTTGGCATAAGCCAGATGGTATTTGATGATGAAGTTATAAGCAATTTCAGTTCTGCAGGGAGCCAGTACGAAGCCGCCGAATTCAGGTACAAAAGCGATAAACTCGACATTTATTTGCAAGCAGCCCAAGCTTACCTGAATTATGTTCAGGCTCGTTTATTTCATCAAATTGAGCTTGACAACCTTCGATTAACAGAAAGTAATTTAGAAATTGCTCAAATGAGAGTTGATGTTGGACAGGCAGGACGGGATGAAGTTTACAGATGGACCACCGAATTAGAAAACAGGAAGGGCGCGGTGCTTAATGCGGAAGCAATAATCGAAGCCACACGGATAACTCTCAACCAGGTTTTAGGATTAAACCAAAATAATAATTGGTCACCCGAAGAAATTGAGCTTAAGCCGGGGGAATTTTATTTCCTAAAAGGTAACTTTGATGATATATTTGAAAACCAAACAAACCTTACAGCTTTCAGAGAGTCTTCAATAAAATCTTCCCTCGAGAATTCACCCGAACTGCAATTTCTATATAAATCGATCGAAGCACAGGAGATACAAATAGGGCAGGTGAAGAGAAGTTTCTTTGTGCCAAAAATTTATGCTGATTTTGTTTATGGAAATAACTTTTGGCAGAACCCCTCTGTGCCTGTACTTGACGAAAGCGGAATCACATTCGGACTCACAGCCAGACTACCTATTTTTGAAGGTACCAGCAAAATATATCGGATTCAAAGAGAAGAGTCTGTTCGTAATGAACTTACAAATACTGTTTTATTAACAGAGGAACTGCTTGAACAACGAACTCGAACTACAATAAGAAATTTAGAAAGTTCATTCCCAAACATCTCATTAAGTAAAAACGCTGCTGAGAATGCTAAATTGAATCTTGACGTGGTACAGGAAAAATATGCTAACGGAATAGCGAGCATAACAGATTTACTTGAAGCACAGAATGCAAACTTTATATCCGATCAAAATTCTATTTCTGCAATCTACAATTTTCTGGGAGATTTAGTCCAGTACCAGAGATCTATATCATTCTTTGAGGATACGAAAACCCAGGAGGAAAAGGATGAATTTCTATTAAAATTTTATGAAGAAAAAAATCAATAAAAAGTATTTGAAAAACATTGGAGTTAATTAAATGAATAAATCAAAGTATAAAATGGTTCAACTGTTCTTTGTGGCGGTATTTATCTCTCTGATTAATAGTGGCTGCAGTGAAGAACAGGCAGATGCACCCACGGTGGTGCGGCCCGTAAAAACGGTTACGGTTTCAGGGTTTGGTGAGGGTGAAATTACGTTTCCGGCAACAATCGAGGCTGGGGAAAAATTATTAATGACATTTAGAGTTTCCGGTAGAATTATTGAACTGCCTGTAAGGGAGGGTCAGGAGATCCGAAAAGGTCAGTTAATTGCCCGGTTAGATCCGAATGATTATCAGTTAGCAGTCAATGAAGCGCGAGCAAACTTCAATAAAGCAGTAGCAGATTTAAATCGATATCAGGTGCTTTATGAAAAAGATGCTGTTCCTTTGGCTGACCTTGATCTTCGGATTGCTCAAAGAGATGTTACTAAAGCTCAATTGGATGAGACAGAGAAAAACCTTACCTATACCTATCTTCGTGCTCCTTTCACAGGAAGAATTGGAAATAGATACGTTGAGAATTATATGGATGTAAAGTCTAATGAACAAATTGTTGATTTAAATGATATTACAAGTATTGAAGTTAAAGTAGATGTACCTGAATCTATTATTTCTTTATCAAGAACTTTGGGTGATAAACTTGAGCTCAAGAATTTTGCTGAATTTGAAACCGCCCCCGGGAAACAATATCAACTTCAGATAAAAGAAGTTAGTAACCGTGCAGATCCTCTTACACAAACATTTCAAGTAACTTTTAAAATGCCTCAGCCGGATGATATTGCTTTATTGCCTGGAATGAATGCCTTAGTAAGATTAGAGGCAACAATAAAATCTGATGTTGATATTGAATTACGAATTCGAATTCCTGCAATTGCTGTAATGGGGGCCGATGATGAAGGCAGTTATGTTTGGGTTGTTAACCAACAGGATATGACTGTTCACCGGAAAATGGTGGAATTGGGTCAAATGAGCAGTGAGGATAAAATATTTATCAGCAGTGGTTTGATTGGTGGTGAACAATTAGTTGTTGCCGGGATGAAATCTCTACAAGAGGGAATCAAAGTTCAACTCTGGAAACCGGAATATTAAGGAGCTATTTACATGAACCTAGCAGAATTTTCAATAAATAAAAAAGTTATTACATACACTTTAACCGCAGTTGCATTGTATGTTGGATACTTATCCTTCAATAGTTTACCACGTCTTGAAGATCCTGAATTTGCGATAAAACAAGCTCTGGTCATCACCAGTTATCCCGGTGCCTCAGCTTCTGAAGTTGAAAAAGAAGTGACAGAAGTAATAGAAAAGGCAGCACAGGAAATGGGGCAATTAAAATTCATTGAATCATGGTCTGAAAGAGGATTGTCTAAAGTAAAAGTTTGGATAAAAGATGCTTACCGTGTAAATGATCTGCCGCAAGTATGGGATGAGCTTAGAAGAAAAATTCAAGATGCAAAAAAGTATCTGCCGCCTGGTACTGCTCCACCAGTGGTTAACGATGATTTTGGTGATGTATTCGGAGTTTATATAGCGCTTCATGGGGAAGGATTCACTTATGCTGAATTAAAAAAAATAGCAGAACTATTACGAAGAGAATTACTCACCGTTCAGGATGTTAAAAAAATAGTTTTCTCTGGTCTTCAGAAAGAAACTATATATGTTGAAATGTCTAAAATAAAAATGACATCCCTGGGAATTACCGAGCAGGAAATATTTGATGCACTAAGAAGTAAGAATCTGCCCGTTGAAGCCGGAAAATTTAAAGCGGGTACTGAATATCTAGCTATAAATCCCACAGGTGAATATAAGTCGGAAAAACAATTTGGTGATCTGCTTATAAGCAGTAAAGAAGGAAAATTAATTTATTTGAAGGATGTTGCTGCAATCAATAGAGATTACCAGGATCCTCCGGGAAATATTCTCAGGTTTAATGGTGAACCTTCAATAGGCATTGGGATATCAACAATACTTGGCGGTAATTCCGTAACTATGGGAAATGCCGTTGTTGAAAGACTTGCTCAACTTGAATCGCAGATACCGCTCGGTATGGAAATAAGTGCAATATCTATGCAGAACGAAAGTGTTACGAAGGCAATCGACGGTTTTATTATAAACCTTATTGAAGCTGTTGCAATTGTAATTGTTGTATTACTTTTTGCAATGGGACTAAGGAGTGGACTAATTATTGGATTTATACTTGTTCTTACTATTGCAGCTACGTTTGTCATTATGGGTATGCAGCAAATTACACTTGAAAGAATATCGTTAGGTGCACTTATCATTGCTCTTGGTATGTTGGTAGATAATGCAATAGTTGTAGTTGATGGTATGAAGGTGAAGATGGAGCAGGGAATTGACGGACTAACTGCAGCTAAAGATATCGTTGCTAAAAACTCAATACCTCTTCTTGGAGCAACGGCTGTAGCAATTCTGGCTTTTGCGTCAATTGGGACCATGACTACTTCAACAGGTGAATATACTCAATCACTATTCTATGTAATATTAATTTCATTGTCGCTAAGCTGGCTAACTGCTGTAACTACCACTCCGTTAATCACTAGCCAATTCATATTGAGTAAAAAATCAAAAAAGAAAAATACTGATTCAAAAGATGATGAAAATAAAGATCCATATGCAGGCAAATTATTTGTTTTATATAGGAAGGCATTAGTAGCTGCAGTTAAAAATAAATGGATTACAATAGGAGCGGTCGTTGCGGTATTTATTTTATCAATTTTTGGATTCGGACTGCTGAAAAGTTTATTCTTCCCGCAATCAACGAGTCCAATGTTCATAGTAGAAATGCAATTTCGTGAAGGAATGCACATTACAGAAACCAATAAAAGAGTGGAACAAGTAGAAAAGTATCTAAACACTATTGATGGAATTACAGATATTTCTTCTATGGTTGGCGGTGGACATACAAGATTTATTCTTACTTATGATACGCCAATAGATGCATCAATTAATTATACATCTATGTTAGTTTCTGTAACTGAGTTTGAACTAATTGATCAGATCTACGTAGGAGTTCAGGAACATATTGAAGAAATGTTTCCTGATGCAACAGTAAATGTGAAGAAGTTTAATCTTGGGCCGGCTACAGGAGGTAAACTTCAATTAAGAATTATGGGACCTGATAAAAATGAGCTCCGCCGGATGGCTAGAGTTGTTAAAGAAATTGTTATGAATGATCCTGAATCAAAAGCTGTTAGAGATGAATGGGGTGCGAGGGTTAAAGTCATCAGACCGGTACTTATTGATGAAAGAGCTAGAAGACTTGGAATAGATCGGCCGCTTGTTGGACAAACAATCCTTTCGAGATTTCAAGGTTATCAAACTGGTGTTTATAGGGAAGGTATCGAACTTATTCCTATTGTTGCGAGAGCACCTGAAATCGAGAGAATTACAATCGAAAATCTAAGGGACTTGCAGATTTACAGTCCTACTGCTCAGCAAAGCATTCCAATGATGCAGATAGTTAGCGGGATTAGAACTGAATTGGAAGATGCCAGGGTTTCAAGATTCAATCGTACAACTATGATAAAAGTTCATTTTGATCCAAGAACGATTTTGCCAACAGAACTCCTCAACAGGGTAAAACCAAAAATTGAAACAGCATTGAATGTAGATCTGGAGCAATATTATGGAAAGTCTTTTGGTGATGATCCATATATAGGATACACAGCGGCAACTGTTCCGATATTGTATCACGATAAAATTCCTATAAAGGATATGCCCGGTTATTATCTTTCCTGGGCCGGAGAAATTGAAGATTCATCTGAAAGCACAAAGCAATTAGCCGGTTCTGTAATAATATTCTTTGGTATGATGATATTAGTTGTAATCTTTCTTTTCAATGCTTTTAGACAGCCATTAATTATATGGCTTACGGTGCCGCTTGCAATTATAGGTGTTACTCTAGGTCTTTTAGTTTTTAATGAACCATTTGGTTTTATGGCCCTGCTAGGTTTTATGAGTCTTGCAGGTATGCTTATTAAAAACGCTATAGTATTAATAGATCAAATTGATACCGAACGGGCAGAAGGTAAGGAAGATTTTTATGCCATTGTTGATTCCGGAGTAAGCAGGATGAGGCCCGTGATGCTGGCTGCTGCTACAACTATCTTAGGAATGATTCCATTATTAACGGATGCATTTTTTATTGGAATGGCTATAACCATAATGTTTGGTCTTGGTGTTGCTACAGTTCTGACCTTGATTTTTGTCCCGACATTGTATGCTACTTTCTTTAAAGCAAAGATTCCTGTGGATGCTAAATAGTTACTAAAAAATAATTCGTTTATAAGCTTCATCATTTCTGGCTATTATTCTAGTGGTGAAGCTATTATTTTATAAGTATTTTGCATTCAGGACTACATTAATTAATCTATTTACATCAGGTATCTTTTGAACAGAACATTATTAATACTAATTACAATTGCTTTTTCACTATCATTTTCTTTCAACGATGTTTTAAGAGCACAAGAAGATTCAAATAAACCGGACACGGTTGGTGTTGGAGGTGCTGACTGGTTTGCTTACCCATTTGTATTCTACTCACCGGAAACAAATTGGGCGTTTGGTGCAGGAGGCATATTATATTTTAGTCTTTCTGATAAAATCAAATCAAAACCATCAAGCATAACGGCATCCGGTTTTTATACAGTAAACAGCCAGTTTGATATTACAATTTTACCTGAAATTTATTTCAATCATGATCGACATCTTCTCTCAACCAAATTTAACTATGGGGAAATCTTTGATTATTTCTATGGTGTTGGAAGTACCTCGCCAGACATTGTAAATAATCAATATCTTCAAAGAAATTTTATTTTAAATGTTAAATATCAAATAGATGCATTTTATAAAAATTTAAAAGTGGGTCCTGTTTATGAAGGAAGGGTTATGGATGTCCTTAATACAAAAGGAAATCCATTATTAGATTCAAATCTTGTAAGAGGAAGTACAGGTGGTAAAACATCCGGGATTGGTGTAATAGCTAGCTATGATTCAAGAGACAATATATTTTATCCCTCTAAAGGCGGCTTTCACCAGTTTAGTGCAACCTATTACAGCAAAGCATTTGGCAGCGATTTTGATTATAGCAAATACATACTTGATTTGCGAAGATATTTTAGTCTCTCTCCCCATCACATTCTGGCGTTACAGACATATGTGATGGTTGAATTTGCGTACCCGCCTTTTTATGAGCTTGCACTTCTTGGCGGGGATAAGGTTATGAGAGGCTATTTATACGGCAGGTATAGAGATAGATTGTATTATGCATTCCAGGCTGAGTATAGGCTGCCCGTAATATGGCGGTTCGGAATTGTTGTTTTTGGCGGG
>JBATTD010000342.1:0-1878 GCA_049670345.1 Ignavibacteriaceae bacterium | reverse complement strand
ATCAATAACTACATCAGATGACTTAACAATCAGCCGAACATTTATCAATTGTGGTTCGGTGCTGAAAACATCTTTCAAACTTTTAAATCCGTCAGACATAAACCACTTCGCCGCCGTTAAGTTTTATAAGGTTATCATCCTCATCTTTTTTAAGAAAAGAAAAGTTTCCAAAATCAGTAAGAGTAACAAATGCTTGTCCTACTTCCTTTAAGTAATCGCTAATTTTATGAGCGCGTGAGGCATCAAGTTCTCCAAAGACATCATCAAGCAAAAACAGCGGTGTTTTAGATGTAATATCTTTTAAGTAGAAAAATTCCGCGAACCGCAAAACTGCCTGATATGTTTTATGCTGTCCCTGAGATCCATACATTTTAAGGTTTACATCATTTATTGTAAATATAAAATCGTCTTTATGCGGACCAACAAGATTAGCTGCTCTTCTTATTTCTTCTTCTTTCTTTTCCTTCAACAATTTTGTGAAGTGTTTCCTCACCTTTAAATCTTTAAATCCATTTAAATAAAAATAATCGATGCCCGGTTGTTCTTCTTCATTCATAATTCTATAATACGATTCATTAACATAAGACTTGAATTCATCAATAAATTTTATTCTTCGCTCAATTAGTTCTGTTCCGGTTTCAATAAGTTTTTCTGACCAAGCATCAAACTCGTTCATCATTTCGGTACTTCTGTATTCCCTAATTTTGGCAAGCAGCGAAGAACGTTGCTTTAACGTACGATTATAATCAAGTAAATTTTTTAAGTATGTATTACTTGCCTGTGAAATCACAGAATCAACAAACTTTCTTCTCTGCCCGGGCACACCTTGTGTTATAGTGTGGTCAGCAGGTGTCAGCAGAACAACAGGAAACCTACCTATAATATCAGATGTATTACGTGGTTGTTTTTCATTAAGATAATAGATCTTTTTCGATTCAGCCTTATCATATACCACTATAACTTCATCTTCTGTTAGGTCAATAAACTTCCCCTTAATTTCAAAATTTTCTTTACCAAATCTAACTACCTCGCCATCCGATTTGGTCTCAAAGCTCTTAGTAGTACACATATAATAAATAGATTCGAGGATAGTGGTTTTGCCTTGTCCGTTGCCTCCAACTATGTAGTTTAAGTTTTCGGCGAATTTAAGTTCAACATTTTCGTGTATCCTAAAGTTCCTCAGCTTTATCGAAGCCAGAATCATTTTCAGCTATTTAACCGAACAGGCATTAGTAACAACATAAGTTCTTCAGTTTCTTTCACTGTTTCGGGTTCAATAATACAAGCTTTAGTGGGCGAATGAAGTTTAAATACAACGTTTTCATCGTCAACATGATTTAAAACATCGTTAACATAAGCTGTGTTAAACCCAATATCCATTGCTTCGCCATCATATTTACATTCAATATTTTCGACAGCATCCGAACCATGATCAATGTCTTCAGCCGAAACTTCCAAGTTGTTATTACTTATTGAGAATTTAACCTGTTTTGAACTTGATGAAGAAAACAACATCATTCTCTTTATAGCTGAATTAAGAATGTCTCTGTTAACAAGAATTTTGTTTTCATTTTCAAGAGGTATTACACTGTTGTATGCAGGATATTTTTCTGCAATCAATCTTGAAACAAATTCAATATCACCTAAATAAAAAGAAGCATTTGATTTACTAATATAAATTTTAACATCGGCATCATCTAATAATTTTGAAAGTACCGTTATTGCACGCTCGGGAATTATGTACTGTTCCTCGGTTTCTGATTTTATATTCTTGTTAATGAATTTAACCAATCTATGTCCATCCGTTGCAACAAACCTTAACCCATCGGAGGAAAACTCAAGCAATGTTCCTGTCATAGCAGGTCTCATATCTTCTTT
>JBATTD010000341.1:0-4623 GCA_049670345.1 Ignavibacteriaceae bacterium | reverse complement strand
ATGTGGAGTTATAAAAACATACTTTATGTGATAATAATTACTTTATTGTTTGAAAATAATCCAACAACTGTCCTCTATTTGCCCGCGAAATTTCTCTTCCCTTTATAGGAAAATTTTCTTTGCTCCTTGCTAATCGTCTTAGTTGATGAACGTTTAATTTTTCAAGTTCTCGCATATTAATTTCATCGGAAGACGTTTGTTTCTTTGTTTTCTCTTGACCGGACTTTTTGCCCAATGCTTCACGTTTAAGTCGTTCAATTGTACCACTTGAAATTTCAGAAGTTTCTTCTTTTTTTAGTTCTTCCTTAAGTGGGATATCGGGCTTTACTTTTGGAGTAACTTTTATTCCTTTTTTTACTACCTTTTCTTCAATTATCTTTTCAGCAGGTTTAGAAAGTTTAGGTTTGATTATTTCTTCTGAAGTAAAAGTTTTTTTAACGTCTTCAATCGGCAGAATAGTTTTAATTTGATCATCGGGTTTGGGAATAATATGAACTGATACCAATTCACCAACACGTTGTGCTGCTGCTGCTCCTGCATCAACGGAAGCTTTTACTGCTGCTACATCTCCAACAACAACAATTGTTATTAATCCGGCAAGTGCTCTTTCTTTACCTACCAGCCGCACTTTGGATGCTTTAAGCATTGCATCGGCTGCTTCAATTGCAGCTACCAATCCTTTGGTCTCTACTAAACCTAATGCCTGATGCATAGATTACTTTCTTTTTGGCAGAATTAATTCTACTTCCGAATGAGGACGTGGAATAACATGGACTGAAACAAGTTCTCCGACTCTCTGTGCTGCCGCCGCTCCTGCATCAGTTGCGGCTTTTACTGCTCCAACATCTCCCCTAACCATTACAGTAACATAACCACCACCGATGGTTTCCTTACCTAATAATTCCACCTTTGCTGCTTTTACCATTGCGTCTGCAGCTTCAATCGCACCTACTAACCCTTTGGTTTCGACCATTCCGAGTGCATCAAGTGTCATAGAAATGCTCCCATTTGTAAGTTTATGATATAGAAAAATAGTTTATTGTACAAAGAATGTCAATTATTATCATTTAATAAAATTTACCCTATCAATTTAATAAGATTTTAATAGTAATTTAATTATAAAATTTGATAATGCAATTAAACGAGTTCTGATGAGCCTGGATACCGTAGGCAGGTCGGGACGAGTTCCATCTGGTAAAAATAGTTAATTTTAAACAGATAAATAAAAAAATTTAAGGAGCATCTATAAGCCATCCAAATATTCCTGTAAAATTACCGCAGCGGAATTGCGATCGATCAACCCTTTATCTCTTCTTTTATTTTTTTTTGTAACCGATTCAATAATTCTCTCTTGAGCAATAGCAGATGTATATTCTTCATCCCAGGTAATAACTTCCAGTTTAAATCTTTTTTCAATTTCCTTTTTAAAGTTAGAGATTATATTTGCTAACGATTTATTTTTTATCTCGTTAGGCAAGCCTAGTATAACTTTTGCAACCTTTTTTTCTTTGATGATCTCAGCAATATTCTTCCACAAATTTTTATCGTTAATAAGTGTTTTAAATGAATACGCAAAAGTAAACAAAGGATCACTCAATGCAAGACCAATTCTTTTCTTACCATAATCTATACTTAATATGCGTTGCTCTCTCATTAAGAACTTTCAAATCTCTCTATGGTGTAAACACCTTTAATTTTCTTTAACCTTTGAATCAATTTATTAAGATATTCAAGGTTGTTAACATAAAGAGTTATTGTTCCCTCAAAGTTGGAATTGTTAGTGTTGATATTAATCGATTTAATATTTGTGTTACCGAAAGTTACGATAGTATTTGCAATATCATTTAGAATGCCAGGTCTGTCATCCCCTTTAATAATTAAACCTGCTACAAAATACATTTCTTCTGAATAAGGCCACTGAACAGGGATTAATTTACTTGAATCTCCAGCAGAAAGATTTAGTAAATTGCTACATGTTTTACGATGAATCTTAATTCCTTCGCCCACAGTTATATAACCAATTATAGGATCACCTGGAATTGGGTTGCAGCACTTCGCATAGCTGTAAAGCATTTCAGTTTTCTTCCCCTCTACTAAAATGCCACCAGCATCTTTTCGTGTAATCTGTGCAAATTCATCAAATTCCAATGTGGATTCTGGAACAGTATTATTTTCTTCCTTTTTAGGCAATAGCACATCATCTAAATTAATTTTACCCTTTGCAATTGCAATGAAGAACTGCCTGTGATTTTCATATTTCAAACCGGATGAAAATTTAGAAATTTCATCCGAAGAAAAAGAAAGTTTAAGTTTTTTTGTTTTTTTATTCCAGATTTCCTTCCCTGCATCAACAATCTTTTGTTCTTCCGAATTTATCCATCGCCTGATATTTGCTTTGGCTTTGTGAGTCTTAACAAATTTTAACCAGTTTTTATTTGGCTGTTGGTTTTTAGAAGTTATTATTTCAACCTGGTCTCCGCTGCTAAGTTTGGTATCGAGTGGCACTATTCTTCCATTTATTTTTGCTCCTATACAATGGTAACCAACTTTACTATGAATATCGAAAGCAAAATCGACGGGTGTGGAATAAAGCGGCAGTCTTCTAAGATCTCCTTTGGGAGTAAAAGCATAAATTTCATCCTGGTAGAGATTGAGTTTAAAGCTTTCCAACAAATCTTCTCTTGCGTCAATTCTGCTGGCATTCTCAAAAATATCTCTTATCCAGTTGACCCAATCTTCAAGGTCTTTATCCGAGGCAGATTTATTTTCTTTATATCTCCAGTGTGCAGCCACACCTTTTTCCGCAATTTCGTGCATTTGTTTGGTTCTGATCTGCACTTCTACGAGTCTTCCATCAGGACCCACAACAGTTGTGTGAATTGATTGATAATTATTTGTTTTGGGTATTGAGATGTAGTCTTTAAATCTATCTGGAACGGGAAGATAAACTTGATTTACAATACCAAGAGTGGTATAGCAATCATTCGTATTTTCTGTATCAAGAATAATTCTTACAGCAAAAAGATCAAATATTTCTTCAAAAGAATTATTCCTTTTTATCATTTTTCTGTAGATGCTGTAAAGGTGCTTTGCTCTACCACTCAGTTCATATTCGATATTGTACTCATCAAGCTTTTTAGTTATTGGCTCGGAAAATTTTTTAATGTATGCTTCTCTCTCTTTCCTTTTACTTTTTACTTTTCGAACTAAATCTTCGTATGCTTCCTTATTCAAATATTTAAATGCCAAGTCTTCAAGCTCCCATTTTACACGACCGAGACCAAAACGGTGAGCAAAGGGAGCATAGATTTCTAAGGTTTCAAGAGCAATTCGTCTTTGCTTATCGGGATTCACAAATTCCAATGTTCTCATGTTGTGCAATCTATCAGCAAACTTAACTAATATAACCCGTACATCACCGACCATCGAAAGAAGTAATTTTCTATAATTTTCTGCTTTTGCAAAATCCTGCCCTGTAAAAATGCTGCTTATTTTGGTTACACCATCAACAATCTCTGCAATTTCTTTGCTGAATTCGGCGGCAAGAACTTCGAGGTTAAATTCTGTATCTTCAATTACATCGTGGAGCAGGGAGCTTACAATTGTTGTATCATCGAGAGGGAATTCCCTTGCCACAATAAGTGCTACTTCGTAGGGATGAGTATAATAAGGTTCTCCAGAGGAACGCAAATCGTGCTTGTGTGCTTCAAGCATAAACGAAAATGCTTTTGTTATCAGTTCTTCATTTAACTTTTGAAGAGATTCCCTGCTTACCTTCAAAAGCTCCGAGAGCATTCGCTGATGTTTGGGATTATCTAAACTCATTACCTAATTAATAAAATTATTATTAAATTAAGTGATAATTTAACTTTTTTATTGGAGATGGTAAAGGCCTGCAAAAATGGTTTACAAATTACGAACTATTGAATAAGAGTATTTTTAAATTTTTTTACTCTTTCCAGGCGTTCATTCAGCACTGATAGTTCATAATCATTCAGATCACTTAATGAAAGAATTTCATCACATAAAATTAAAGCTTTATCCTTTTCCCCCTTTTTAACGTATTGCTGTGCAATTATGTGTTTTAATACAATATTGTTAATGGAGTTCTGATCTTTCTCCTTGTTGAATGATTCGAGTAATTCATAATAAAGTTGTATTGAGGAATCAGTATTTACATCCTCGTAAGCTCTGGCCAATCCCCATTTAAAATATCTAGATCCTGGAAATTCATTTGCGGCTTTCTGCCCTATTTCTATTGCAGTGTTAAAATCTTTCTGATCGATATAAATCCAGATTAGTGAGTTGACAGCAAGATGAGAGTTATATGAAGCAGACTGAATTGCTGCTCGAAGTTTTTCAATTCCAATTTCAGTTTCGTCATCATAAAAAGGTATCCAATCTAAATATTCTGTTTTTCTGCTCATCCAGTATTCATAAGTTCCGATTGCGATGTATGCTTCATAAAAATTATTTTCAATATTTAGGCAATTACCGAATGCCTTAATTGAATTCATACCGGTTGAAAGGGCGGACAGCCAGTCATCTCGTATCGCATTATAATATGCAAAGTAACCTTCAGCCAAAGCGTAATAATAATTGAACCATAAATTATCTTCATCA
>JBATTD010000340.1:0-3559 GCA_049670345.1 Ignavibacteriaceae bacterium | reverse complement strand
ATTCCTCTTTCAGTAATAACAACATCAATTAATTCACCAGGACCAACAAGTGTTGTAACTTCATCAACAATTACGGGAATCCTATCTCTGAAAGATGGTATGGCAAGTATTGTACATTTGGAGTATAAACAATTCTGCCATCCGCCAATTCCGTGAAGCAGATACCCATCAGAATGAGTAACAACGTTGCCGTTAAAATTCACATCAACTTCCGTTGCGCCTAAAACTGCAACATCAACCATCGAAGCAAAATTACCTTTGCCGTGAAAGTTATAGCTGGTAAACGGGGAAGTGTTTACATGATTCGAATTTTCGCGCATACTTCTTACACCTTCAAGATCAAAAGTTTGCCCATCAAGAATATATTCTGTTAGGCCTTCTTCAAGCATCTCAACAAGGTATTTTGTGCTGCCGCCCCTCATAAATTTTGCTTTAACATTATTGGCTTTCATCTTCTCCTTTAAGAAAAGAGCAAATGCCAGATTTGTTCCACCAGCTCCGGCTTGAAGTGAAAAACCGTTTTTCATTATTCCCGCTGCTTCAATAAAATCTGCAACGTATTCTGCAATCAATAATCTATCTGGTGATTTTGTAACCTGCGTTGTACCCGAAACAATTTTTGATGAATCACCAAGAAAATCAATCTCAACAACAAAATCTACATTGTTGCCCTGTATTTGCCATGGGACGCAGGGAAAGGGAACAAGATTATCTGTAACTGCTATTACTCTTTCAGCGTATAATGAATCTGCTAAAGCAAAGCCGAGTAATCCGCAGGCTGAGGGTCCCTGATCGCCGGTTGAATTACCAAAGGGATCAGATGTTGGAGCCGCAATAACTGCAATATCAATATGTACTTCACCATCCTGCACTGCCTGGTATCTTCCACCGTGCGAACGTAGCACTCCTGTACCTTTCATCTTGCCGAGCGAAGCAAATCTGCCTAAAGGTCCGTTCATACTTCCTTCAATATGGTGAATCGTTCCATCTTCAAGGTATTTTATTAAATGTGAATGAACCGGAAATGAAGCGGAGGGATACCACATTATATTTTTTACACCCATTTTTTTAATTGTATCGAAAAGGATGTTTGTAAGCACATCACCATTTCTCAGATGATGATGAGTGGAAATTGTCATCCCGTTTTTCAGTCCGGCTTTCTTTAATGCTTCTCTCAAATTCTTCTGTATTTTGATTCCATCCCAGGGATAATCAATACAACTGCGTATAGCCTGTGCAGCTTTACTGTCTTTCGGTTTGTATTTATTAACCCCTTTAAAGGGAATTTGTTTTTTCCCATTTACTAATGTTGGGACAAATCTTCCTGCAGCGTTTTTAACCAGTTTCATTTTTTATTCTTTCTCCAATTCTTATCAATTAATTCGTTTAGAAGAGCCAGATCGATTATTTTTTCCGCACGTTTTACAACCGGGGCATCAATCATTTTACTGCCGATGGAAACAACACCCAAACCTTTTTTCTCTGCATCCTCAAATGCTGTCACAATCTTTTTTGCTTTTTCAATTTCCTGTTCAGTGGGTGCAAAAGCTTTATGGACAACTTTAACCTGGCGTGGATGGATACAGCCTTTACCATCAAATCCAAGTGATTTTGCTTCGATTACACTTTCTTTCAATCCTTCCATATTTGTAACATCTGAATAAACCGTATCAATAGGTTGAATGCCTGCTGCGCGTGCAGCATTAACAACCATGCTCCTTGCGAGAAAACTTTCCCTCCCTTCTTCGGTTCTTTGAGTGCCGATATCGGAGGTATAATCTTCCAATCCGATTGCAAGCGCACAATTATTTTTTGATGCAGAAGCAATCTCGTACGCATTGATAACTCCTAATGCACTTTCGATAATAGGCATAAAGAAAATATTGTTTTTAATATTCTTTTGCTTTTTGATATTTAAAACTACTTCTTCAACCTGTTTTATCTGCTCAGCATGTTCTACTTTAGGGATTATGATAACATGAGTGTTATGTGGAACAATAAATTGTAAATCTTCCAATCCTGCAGGTAATTGATTGATTCTCACCATTCTTTCACAGCCGTAAAAATCCACACTTCGTAAAGCATTGCGGACTAAAAATTTTGCATCGTGTTTTGAAGAAGGGGCAACACTGTCTTCAAGATCAAGAATTACTCCATCCGGCTTGTGCAATCCTCCATTAATAAAATACTTTGGCTCGTTGCCGGGCAAATATAATCTACTCCTGCGCAAACGATCTTTTGTAGTTTTGTAAAGGGATCTTCTATTGAACGGCAGTAAAAATTTCGCTTCCGTTTCAGGAAAAATATTTTTGATTGCAGATTCAACTCTTGCAGCAATTGTAAATGGAAGCGCGCCGTGATCTTCGACCAAAACAGATGCATTACGGATCTTAAAAGTTTTGAATATTTCCCTTATCAACAAACGAATAGACTTGCCGTACATAGATTCAACTTTGCTTTGGAGATTTAATTTTATCCCTCCCGAAGATTTCAACTCAAGTTCTACAAAACAATCGGAGCGGATTTTACCGCCGTGGTTTCCTGCTGAAGATTTATTTACTTTTTTCATTGTTTTCCTTTTTAGAAGAATCATTACGAGCGAAGTGAAGTTATCTCGAAAGATACTTCAGATTGCTTCGCCATCCTTCGACAGGCCTGCCTGCCGGAAGGCAAGGCTCAGGATAACGCAATGACTAATAATATTAAACAATTAATTTATTCATAAATTCATTTACATTTATATCATCACATTCGAAAATCATTTCCTTAATTTCTTTTTGTCGCTGCCCATCAACTAATTCTGATGAAAGAGCGTTAAACTTATTATCCAGATCTTCCATTGTCATCGGTTCTCTCGGATCACCTTTCGGATATTCGAGGTATTCTGAATACTCATTTCCATCAGTGGTTTTTACAACAACTTTTGAGGGCTGCTTTGCCGGAAACATCTTTTCAAACTCTTCGGACGGCTCGCCTTTGATTTTATCTATCACTTCCCAGATTCGTGGGTCTTTCATTTTTTCGTCACTGAAAGATTGTGTTGTGATTTTATGATCAACTAAAGCAGCGGCAATACAGTAGGGCAGTGAGTGATCTGCAGTCTCCCGGGATTCCGGTCTGTATTTGTGCGGATCGAAAAGTATATCGTGAGCTTGTGCCAACGTTGTTAATGTAACAGATTCTATCTGATCATAATTAATATTGTTTGTTGTTACTACTTTTAATGTTGCCGATAGATGAGTGTGAGTTAATGCTTCTGTAGGAAATGCTTTCATACTGCATTCCATAATTTTATAACTTTCACCTAATCCACTAACTAAAGCATCAATATTCCAGCTCCATTCGCTTAAGCCGTCTCTGCCTTCCATCTGAACCGGTTTAGCCTTTTGATCTTTAGCATCCCATCCCAGGAAAGTATCCATAAATCCTTCTTTGCCTTCAAAGACCGCATCTGTTCCGCTGTAACCTTTTTGAGCCATCAACGCTGCAAAAACTCCGCTTTGTGCTGCCATAGGATCAACGGTGTTTTTCATCATAGTTAATTTACCTGCTGTGGGGC
>JBATTD010000339.1:0-3979 GCA_049670345.1 Ignavibacteriaceae bacterium | reverse complement strand
ACTCTTGTAAGTGCTTCTAGATTAATATGATTTCAGTTCTGTTAAACTCTTTAACCAAAAAAAATAATTGCTACTTGGAGCATATGAGAATATTGTATTTATTGGCAAGTAATATGAAGGTTCAGTTCGGGGCAGGAACTATCTTCTTGTTTAAATACAAGGAGTTAGGAGTTTTAAACATAATATCCACAAAAAAGGACATCTCAAATAAAAAGAAATGCAGCAAAATTTATTCTATGTCGTAGGAATTAATTTGAGTTCAACTAACTATAAAAATACAAAACTCACACACAATAATTGGCGGGATTTTATAAAAGTTGGGTTTTCTACTTCATCAACACTATCTTCTTAGTAATAAAAAATTAATTGTCTGTGTATCGGTTTTCTAATTCATTTAATCTTTTTTGATGTTTATCAAAGTCGATAAACCTTATCATTATAAGCATTACCAATACAAAAGGTAAGTAAGCTAATAGAACATACTCCCAATTAAATAATTCTTTTAGAGGACCAATTATCCCAGCACCAATTGCATATCCTAGGTTTGTAATTGCCATATATAGTGTAAACTGTGAAGCAGCTACTCTTTTGGAACACAATTTCATTGCGCTGGCAAATATTGCAATGGTGTTAAAGGTAATCAGAATATAAAAGGAAATAATAAAACCGAATACGAATTCCTTATGAATCCATAGATTGCTAAAGTAAGAAAATGCTCCAACCAGTAACATCAAGCCCACTAAGTAAATAGACATCATTCTTATTTTACCCAATAAATCTGTTAAAGCACCTCCAATGAACATCCCAGCGACACCGGAAATTAAATTTGCTATTGCAAAGATTTGAGAATACTCTTCGTCGCTCCAACCCAGTTCTTGAACTGTAAAAATTGGTAATAGTGCATCGATTAAACCCTCTCCAATTGTTGCATTGAATGCAGCCACTCCCATTATAAAGCTCACTGGAAGAAAGAAAAATTTAAATAGACTTTTAAATATTGATTTAAAACTATGAAGCTGAAGTGCGGCTGCTGTATCTGACGCCTCGCCTGGAGTCCAGGGTAATAGCTTCTCTCCGGGACGCTCCCTTAGAACCATTGGGACAAAGAGTATCACCATTACGATTAATGAAAAGAAGATCATTGTGAAAGAAAATCCGTATGCGTTCAACAACCAAGTTCCTGCAACAACTGTTAATGACTTACCCACTACTTTTGAACCCCACATTACTCCGTTTGCTCTGGCTTGCTGATCAGGTGGTAGAATATCTACTGCCATCCCATCAACTGCTATGTCTTGAATAACCGTAAAGAAGTTATTTGTAAAACCCAGTATCATTAACCAAATAAGATTATCTAATGGATTAGAAATAAAGGCCATAACTAACAGACTTATTATCAATCCTGCTTGCCCAGATAAAATCCATAGTCTTCTTCTTCCCATTGCCAGATATGTAAATCTATCCATAAATGGAGCATTGATTATCTTAAAACTCCAGGGTATTCCAAGAACTGCAATGTATCCGCCAATTTCACCAGGAGTCTTGGCATTCATTGCTAACCAGGCGGGAATGGAATACCATAATAAACCATAGGGAATACCTTGAGCAACATAAAGAATGGAGAAAGCAATATATCTTAAAAGACTACTCTCTGATAATGCTGGTAATGAATTCGGATGGAGTTGCTTTACTTTGGAAAACATTTATATTCAATAACCCTTATTGTATAAAAGACAAATTGGTAAATATTAGATTAGAGTTTAGAGTAGGAGGCGGCTCGTCACCACCCCCTAAACAGGTATCTTTACTTATTAAAAACTACTTCCTGATATATTTCGTCTGAATGCTCTCCTGTAAAGTATTTATTATAAGCATCATTATATTTTTTTCTGGCTTCTTCTGTTGACCAAGCTTCTTCAAATAATTCGCCGTTACGTTGGTTCGCTGCTATTACATCCTCCCAGCCTTTTACCTCATATATGGTAATAAAATCTCTATTATTGTTACCCCACCAGTGGCGGACAACTTTATAGCTTATTATTAATTCGTTTTTTTCTAATACTCTGGTATTATATAAATGAGTTAAAGAATCAAACCCTGCAATTGAACCATCACCTGATAATGATAATTCAGCATTATTAATTACTACTACATTGCCTTGAGCCGGTTGAGCTAAAAGAGCTGTCCCACACAAAAGAAAAATGGTAAACACCATCACTGGGATACTTGATTGTACAAGCTTCATAGATTCTCCTAAATGTATAAATGATAAATGAGTTTATTGGATTGGTATGATTACATACTACCACGTGTAATATCCAATATTATTTCATAATTAGCAAATAAAGTAAACACACACAATAATGCATATTAGAAATAATCAAATTAATAGGAGATTTTCTTTGGTTCGGTTCCTAGCAGCTCCCAAACAAATATTTAAATACAAGTAGTTGGGAATTGTCAACATAAGATCCACAAAAAATAAAGGTTTAATTCTGATAGTAGAATGGGTAATATTGATTTGATGGTAGTTAATTAGCAGATGCAATATGTGCATTTCTGCGATCAGCTTTAATTAGGGGATAGAGTTCAGCTTTATGTTGCACATTGCCAAATTCAAATTTCTTACTCAGTTTATCATCAATCCAGGGTACATTTCTGATATAATAATTAATAGTACAGTTCTCTGGCTCGACTTCAATTTTATCCACAAATAAGCGGATGAGTTTCTTCTGGATATGTACTGGGGAGTCTCTAAATATCCTTTCAAAGTCTGTTATTAATGATTGTACCTTGGTCACTAATTTGGAAATATCCTTATCATCAAATGACTCATTCTTCAATGAGAATAATTCTTTCTCTAAAAAATCACGCTCTTTTTGAATACTTGAAATTTCGTCTCTTACTTCTTTGATGTCAATCCCACCACTAACCATCTGCACCAAATTCTTTAGTGATTTGTTGCATTTCTCTATCTGTTTATTAAGTGCACTTACTTTTTGCTCCGGATCATTATTATTTCTCAGTTTCGATTGGATTATTGAAGTAACTTTTGATATAAAATTACCTTGATTGATTGTCTTGACAATATGATTAATAATAACAGCCTCAACTTCTTCCTTCCTCAAGAGATTTGATTTGCAAACAGATTTACCTTTGCCAGAATATCCGCCATCTTCATAATAATATTTCAGAGTAGTCTGATCATTATCACCTTTTTTACTTTTCGAAGTCACTTTCTTCGTTTGACCCTGAAAATTAAAACCACATTTAATACACTTTAATAATCCAGAAAGCAAGTAAGGACTTTCATAAAAAAATCTATTCTGTCTTTTATATGATTGTCTTGCTTTATTTGCAAGCTCAAATATCTCTTTAGTTATAATTGCAGCATGAGCATCTTCTTTTACAACCCAATCCTTTTCGTCGTTTTTCCAAACTTTTTTAGTTGGTCCAGAAACATGACACTTCGGATGACGATTAAAAACCATTTTACCAGTGTAAATAGGATTGGATAATATTGCATTGATAGTGTTGTGTGACCATTTTTGATCTTTGTTTCTCCATCGTCCTCTTTTTGGACAGGGCACTTCCTCTTTATTTAAGATATTTGCTATAGCCCTGTAACCAAGTAGTTCGAGTCTTAAGTCAAAAATTCTTTTGACTATACTAATTTCATAGTTAATCACTACGGTGGATAAATGTTGATGAAGTAAAAGTATATCATTTTATTAATACCCCTATCAATAAAAGTTGGCAGGGATTTTTTATTATAAGTATTCCAACCCAGATCATATTACCTAATCAATTAGTTCTTTCAGAAATCGTTAGTTGAGACGGTGATTTATTGCTTAGAATTGAAATTAGAATTGGCACAGAATTAACTCAAGGACTTTTATTACTTGCTAATTGTTAACCATTCATTGCTTCTAACAATTAATTTCACCAATTTACAATTCAGATTTATATCTATACCTTG
>JBATTD010000338.1:0-2573 GCA_049670345.1 Ignavibacteriaceae bacterium | reverse complement strand
GTATTGAATGCTCCTGAGAGATTAGCTAAGAATAATTTCCCATCGGAAGGATTATTTGTAGTATCGACAGTTATTGTGGGAAAATCTGCCGGTAATGTATCAAGCAGGGTTTTATTTATTATTTGCTTTGATGATTTTAGTTCATCAGTTGAAATTCCTAAACCAAACATTAATTCAAGATCAAGCTTAATTGGTTCTTGCACTTCAACTTTTTCTATTTCAAAAGAGAATGAATAATCTTGCACTTCAACATCAGTTATTGTTTTTATTCCATTCTCTACAGATACAGTTACAACTTCATTGTATGCAAAGGGTTTGTGAGGATTAAAAACAATGGTTTGGTCGTCGTCTGTCAGTAGAAAATCACCTGTATGAGTTCCGCTCACAGAACCCATAACGCCAATCAAACTTTGGATGATAGATGATTCTTGTAGTTTAGTGGCATGCCGGAGAATAATGTTCGTTTCATTTGAAACCATTATAGAATTAGGTTTTGGTGATACATATTGAAAAGATGATTGAGTTTGAGATAAGATAGAAACGGGGATTAAAAGAATTAAAACGATTGCGTATTGCAGTATGGAAAGTTTCATTTGTCCCTCCTGAAATTTTAAAAAATAGTGTCTTAAAAAAAATTACTAAACAAATTTAGAATTCACACAGTAACTTATAGATATTTAATTAATGATTAAAGTCATATGCCATTTGCTCATTGTATAATTAAAAAATTAATAATGCACGCATTTATAAAAACTCATTTAAAAATAATATTGCAAATCAAATTATTCTATAAAAACTTATCAATCACTTTCTCTTATTTCTTATAATTTTCCTTTCCACCTTTACAGTAGAAACACATTCAAATAAATAGGAAAATCTCCAAAGCGTTTCATAACAGAAACCCAATAAAGTCTAATAACTTTATTTCTAAAAAGAAATTGGTGCTTTAGAAGTAAAAAAACTAGATATTTGCAATTCTTGTAATGAAATGGGTGCCTATCTTTAGCACTCATTTTTTTACAAATATTAACAAACTTAGAAAATTTTTCCCTGTAATTATTACCGGTAGGGATTTATTGTAATACATATTTCCAATAAAATATGCTTTTAATAAGATACTTGACGACAAATCTGGTGGCACTAAACTTGAAAATTATCCAGCTAAATTAATAAATCAGCTACAAAAGGAGTAAATACTATTATGGGAATGACAGAGCTTATTGTTATCGGTTTTCTGGCAACGCTTGGTTTTTTAGCATTTAACAACTCAAGAAAAGTCTCTAAAGAAATTAAAAAGATGGGTGCAGGAAAATAATTTTATAATTGGGTGAAAGAGAAAAGACTGGTTTTTTATTAAGCCGGTCTTTTTCATTTTTTTGAAATTATTTTGCATTCATCCCCCGCGCTTACAATCAGCACATCACAAATCCCTAAAAATAAGCCTGTTTCTATTACCCCGGGAAGCAGTAATAATTTATTGTTAAGTTCATCGGGCTTTTCAATTTTATTTAATTGAAGATCAATAATGTAATGATTTCCATCAGTTACATAATTCCTTCCATCTATCGTCCTGAATTTAGGTTTATATCCTAACGATAAAAGTTTATTAAAAGTATGATTAGCACCAAACGGTTCAACTTCAAGGGGCAGAGGAAATCTTCCGAGAAACTCAACACGTTTAGTTGAATTAACCATCCATATATTTTTTTTTGATGAAGATGCAACTATTTTTTCATATAATAAAGCACCACCTCCCCCCTTAATTCCGTTTAGGTTCGGATCAACTTCATCCGCACCGTCTATCGTTAAATCAATTTCATCAACATCACTAAAATTTAGTACAGTTATTCCAAGAGATTCTGCAAATCTACTCGTAGCGTTTGATGTTGAAATGGTTTTTATGTTTAATCCGTTCTTTATTTTTTCAGCTAAGCTTTCAATCATAAATTTTACTGTGGAGCCGGTACCAAGTCCGACCAACATTCCACTTTCAATAAACTCAACAGCTTTTTCTGCTGCTGCTTTCTTTTCCTTAGTTAAATCTGATTTTGTCATTTCGATGTTTCTCAATGTTTCTCTGAAATTGATGCTGTAAAATCGGTTTTCTTTTCATTTTAAACAAATGCTCTACTGTTAGAGTTATGCTTTATTTTATATCCGGTAATAATTGTGCTTCACATAATAATGTTTGATGATCACTTTTTTAATTTATATTATTAGGAGGTTAAGTGTAATTCTTGCTTATATTAATTAATTTACTAATCTAATAGTGGATAATTAAAATGAATCTTGATGAAACGGATAAAAAAACCCATAACATATTACAAGAATATGCACGGATTACAAATGTTTACCTTGCAAAAAAAATGGTATTTCACCACCGGCAATGCTTGAGAGAGTTAAGTGTCTTGAGTAGAACAAAATAATTAAAAAATTAGCAGCATTTATTGATCATTAGAAAGTTGATAAAGATACCTTTGTTAAAAATAGCAGTTAACAATAATCAGGAATATGAAAAATTTTATCCTCTAAAAGTTTACGAGGATTAAGGGTATGAATAAAATTAATACATC
>JBATTD010000337.1:0-8731 GCA_049670345.1 Ignavibacteriaceae bacterium | reverse complement strand
CAGCTATACTTTCGGCATCAATGTCTTCCACTTCCGCTGAGTTAAATGCGCTTGCTTCCACAACTGTAATTGATATCTATAAACGAATGATTAAAAAGGATGCATCAGATTCTCATTACCTTAAAGTATCAAAACTCTCAACAATACTGTGGGGTTTTTATGCAATCGTATTTGCTTTGTTTGCCAGCCAGCTTGGTTCTTTGGTAGAAGCGGTGAATATACTTGGTTCTTTGGTTTATGGAACAATTCTCGGAATTTTTCTCGTTGCATTCTATCTTAAGAAAATTGGCGGAAACGCCAGCTTTTATGCTGCACTTGTTGCAGAGTTAGTAGTTCTTTACTGTTATCTTTTTACAAGTATACCATTCTTATGGTATAATGTGATAGGATGTTTATTAGTTATAATTCTCGCTTTTATTCTAAATGCATTTTTACCAAAGAAAGTTGAAGTATAATTACTTCAAAAAATTCACGCAATCCGTGGCTAATTAAATAAGGCTAAGTTTATTCTTTCCATCGATCTCAATTCATATTACTCAATAAATATTATTATCCTTAAATTTAGTACGTAAATAATATTATTGGAATATGGCAAACGAAAGAAAACAACAAATAATTCGTGCGGCTGTAAAACGCTTTGCAAGACATGGGCACAGTAAAACTACTCTTGAAGAAATAGCCCGTGATATTAGAATAGGCAAAGCAACCATTTACCACTACTTCGAATCGAAGGACGAACTTTTTTTTGAGTCACTTAAATGGGAAACCGATCAATTTATTGAAGATATAAAATCAATTTTTAATAATGAAGATTTGGCAGTAGGTGCAAGATTGCTGGAGTATATAAGCTATAAAGAGAATATTGATACGCGTTATAAACTTTTGTTCGATCTTATACTTCAGCTGGTTGAAGATGAATCTTTTGAAAGGGAAAAAGAGATAATGAAGAATATGTTAATCAGAGAAGAAGAAATAGTTAAGCTTGTATTAAGTTCAATTTACAGCAGTCGTTTAGAAGGAATGAACGAATCTTTACCAAACTTTATTGTTACTTCAAGCTGGGGTGCTTTTTTCGGAAATAAAATAAATCACATCTCACATCCTGATAGAGTTTTAAACGTAAGAGAGTTCGTTTTTAAAAGTCTGGAAAATATATTAAGCTGACTTTATTCTTCAACCGTTTCATATTTTAATATTTTTTAAATTAAGGGCATATGGAACTTCTCCCACTCAATCGGGACTCGTTTCATCTTCTTCATCTTCCTCATCGTGGAACAAATATTTTTCGTATCTATGTTTGATCAAATGTGCTTCTACGATAAAGTAAACATCTTCAGCAATGTTTGTTGCCAGGTCACCTAATCTCTCCATCATTCTTGATATGCCTAACATTGCTACCCCTTCTTCAACGTACTTACAGTCTTTTTTCATTATCTCAACAATAATATTGCGATTTTCTTTATCGAGCAGATCAAGCTCATTCTCCAACTCTATTACTTTTCTTGCATACTCAGCATTGTTATCAACAAAAGAATCAATTGCTGTTTTTATCATTACTCTAACGAGTTTAGCCATATCTTCAAATTTTGTTTGCGTGAAAAAATCCGGTTTCTTTTTCATCTCAATAATATATTCGGCAATATTCACAGCATTATCACCAATTCTTTCAAGGTTCATATCCAATGACATAGCAGACATAATCAATCTTAAATCCATTGCAACGGGCTGATTTAAGGCAAAAATCTTCTGGCAGGTTTTTTCAATTTTAATATCAAATTTATCTACCCTATCATCTTTCTCTATTACCGTTTTTGCCAATTCAATATTTTCCTCTTCGACTGCCTTAATAGCATCGTTAACCTGTTCATCCACAAGACTGCACATTTTAAATAATCTTTTTTTAAGTTTTTCAAGTTGGATATCTAATTGTCTTTCCATTTTATTTCCTGATTTAATTTAATTTAAAATTCCTTGCCTGATTGTAATGAATCAGCCAAACCTTCCTGACACATAATCCTCAGTTTGTTTTTTTGATGGATTAGTAAAAATCTTGGATGTTTTATCATACTCAATCAATTCACCTAAATAAAAGAACGCAGTGTTATCGCTTACTCTTGCTGCCTGCTGCATATTGTGTGTTACAATTACGATAGTGTATTTTTGCTTAAGATCGTTCAATAATTCTTCTATTTTTGCCGTTGAAATCGGATCGAGTGCGCTTGCGGGTTCATCCATTAAAATTATTTCCGGTTCTACTGCCAAAGCCCGTGCAATGCAAAGCCGCTGCTGCTGCCCGCCTGATAAACTTAATCCACTGTCGTTTAATCTGTCTTTTACTTCATCCCAAAGTGCTGCTTGTTTCAATGTTATTTCTACTAATTCACCAAGTTTCTTTTTATCTTTTATTCCATTTATTTTCGGTCCGTAAACCAAATTCTCATAAATGCTTTTAGGAAAGAGATTTGATTTTTGAAATACCATTCCTACGCTTTTTCGCAGGTTTACAACATCGATATTCTTGTCATAGATGTTTACTCCATCAATATAAACATCACCATTTATTGTTACATTACCAATTAAATCGTTCATCCTGTTCAGCACTCGTAAAAAGGTTGATTTCCCACAGCCGGATGGTCCGATAAAAGCAGTAACTTTTTTCTCAGGTACTTCTATAGATATACTTTTTAATGCCTGTGCTTTATCGTAAAATAAGCTTAGGTCTTTTGTTACAATTTTAATTTCTTTCATATTATCTTAATAATCCGTTTTATATTCTACCGATATTTTTTCTGAATCTATACCTGAAAAGTATAGCCGTAATGTTTAATAAAAATGTTAACCCGATGAGCACTAAAGTTGATCCGTATTGAATCGGTAAAGTTTTTGTTGGGTTGGATGACTGTGTTGCTAAAATAAAAATGTGATAAGCCAAATACATAAATTGTTCTGCCGGGTTGATCATCGGGATACAATAATCTCCAATACATAAATCAGCAACAGGTAAATTTGGCAGAAAGAAAGCCGCACCTAGAAAAAGAATCGGTGCAGTTTCCCCCGCACCTCTGCTTATTGCTAAAATAGTTCCTGTTAATATTCCCGGTCTTGCCTGTGGAAGAACTACATTTTTAATTGTTTGCCATTTCGTTGCACCTAATCCGTAAGAAGCATCTCTATGAGATTTTGGAACTGAGCTAAGTGCTTCCAATGTCGATACAATAACAATAGGCAAAACTAAAATTGCCAAAGTCGCAGATGCCCATAAAAGTGCGGGCTGACCCAGAAGTAAACCTGTTTCCATTATTTCATCTATTTCCCTGCCCAGAAACAGAATAAAAAAACCTAAGCCAAACAAACCGAAAACAATTGAAGGGACACCTGCTAAATTATTAACAGAAGTTCTTATTAAACGATTGAAAAAATTATTTTTCGCATATTCATTCAAATATATTGCAGCAAAAACTCCTAAAGGTACGGCAAAAAGAACCATCATTAATGTTACTGCAATTGTTCCGAAGATTGCGGGTCCAATTCCTCCCTCGGTCATATTATTTCGGGGTGCATCAAAAATAAAGTCCAGACTTATGACACCAATACCTTCAACAAAAATCTTTGCGAGGAAAAGGAATAAAAATGTAAGTAACAAATAGAATAAAATTTTTATCATTCCTAAGGAAAGAGTTCCGGCAAAATCTTTTCTTCTTTCAGTGAATTTAATCATTGCTTAATCTCATTATCAGAATACATTTTTCTTTCTCATTTTGTTTATTATTATTTCGGCAATAAGGTTAAGAAAAAAGGTGATTGTAAACAGAACTATACCGATAAAGAATAAAGAGTAATAATGATCAGAACCATGTGAGACTTCACCCATTTCTGCGGCTATGGTTGCTGTCATCGTACGTACACTTTTAAAAATATCTGCCGTGATATTTGCTGCATTACCGGCTGCCATTAAAACGATCATTGTTTCACCTATTGCTCTTCCAAAACCAAGAATAATACTTGCTGAAACACCGCTGAATGCCGCTGGTAATAACACCTTACTTATTGTCTGCCACTTTGTTGCACCTAACCCATACGATGCCATTCTAAGTTCGTTAGGAATTGAACGAATTGCATCTTCGGTTAATGACGCAATGATGGGTACAATAACAATCGATAAACCGAGCGCTGCAATAAAAGCGTTCAACCTGTTTGCCGGATTTAACAAATCATTAAAGAATGATGCCGCAACAACCAGCATAAAAAATCCCAAAACTACAGTCGGAATTCCTGCAAACAATTCAATTAGTGGTTTTAGAAATTCTTTCCATTTTGGACTGGCAATCTCAGATAAATAAATACCTGCAGATACACCTAATATTGTAGATAATATAGTTGCAGGTATCGCAGTTAAAAGAGTACCGAGAATTAACGGCACCAGCGAAAAGCGCGGTTCTTCCGAAGTTGGATACCATTCGAATACTGTTGTAACAGATCCATCCGCCTGAACTCTGTCGAAATAAATAAAATCTAAAATTCCAATGTGCTGTAAGGACTGCAATCCTTCCTTAAATAAAAAGATGAAGATCAGAACAATAAAAACCAAAGCCATTGCACCGTTAACGGCAAAGAAAGCACGGATTATGCTTTCTTTAACCCTGGTTGCTATGCCGATCTTTTTGCTGAATTTCGACATAGCTGCTTTACTATAGAATTCTTTTTCCTGCTGTGTCATATTAATAGTACCGGATAATGATCTGTTCTATTATCAGTTATTTGCCGAAAGCGGAATATATTCCATCGTCTCTACTACTTTCTGTCCATCGGGGGAAAGAATAAAATCTATAAAATCTTTCATCTTTCCCGTGGCTTCACCGTTAGTAAAGCAATAAAGATATCTTGAAATTGAATAATCGCCACTCCATATAGCTTCATAGTTAACTTTACCATTTTCAGACGGTGAAATTGCCTGAGCATCATCATCTTTCTTTATGTGAATAATTTTTACATCATTTCTGATTGCAAAATAACCGACTCCTCCATATCCAATGCCTTTGATATCTCTGGCAACAGCCTCACCTAAAGAAGCAGTGCCCTGCAGTACCTGGGTTGTTGTTGAGAAATCTATCTGGTTCTTGTTTTCATCCTTTCCCAAAACATGCTCTTTAAAAAATTCGTATGTGCCGCTGCTGTTCTCTCTTCCATACAAAGTGATCGCAATATCATTTCCACCCAACTGTTTCCAATTGGTTATTTTGCCACTGAAAATGTCACTCAAATGTTTAAGGGTCAGATTATCCACATTATTCTCCGGATGAACAATGACAGCTATTCCATCCAGCGCTACTTCATACACATGAGGTTTGATACCTAAATCAGCAGCTTTTTCAAGCTCACTCGATTTTATTTCCCGGCTTGAATTTGCTATTTGAGTTGTACCATTTAACAATGCTGCAATCCCTGTTCCGGAACCCCCGCCTGTAACTTGTATGGAAACATCAGGATGGGTTTTCATATAAACCTCAGCCCATTGTTGGGAAAGGTTTACTATTGTATCCGAACCTTTTATTGTTAAAACAGTTTGTTCAATTCCATCGCTCTTTTTCTTACACCCAAAAAGAGAAAGAGAGATTGATAGTAATATCAAAATAAATATTGAATTGTTCTTCATTAAATACATTATTATTTCCTTTTTATTATTAGAAATTAATTTGAAAAATTGTAATGAAATATAAGAGATGAACTTTGAGAAGGATTAAAGAGAATGTTAAATGAATGTTAAGAAATTGTTAAGAGAAGGCACCTGCTGTAATAGATCAAAAGTAAATTGTTTATTACTTTTCTAATTAACAATTCCTTTGGCTACCATAATGGAGTAACGGAAAACAAATTATTAAATGCTTTATTTAACAATTCGTCCAATCAATCATACAATCATACATTCATACAATCATTCAATCATTCAAGCGTCTACGCATCAAAAGCACTTTAATAAGCGAAAATTCGTTTTACTCACGCTTTCTTCTTCTTCGGTTTATAGCCGATTCGATGGAATGGATTAACAACACTTGTTGTTACATTTCTAAGATGGGCATTTATTCTTTTTAGCGATCTAAAATAAAGTGCAAGAGCAGCAGCGCTACCGCTTGTAATTGAAGGATCGGCCTGTTGCACAAGAGACATCAAGCTCTTATCACTAAGTCTTGGAATCCATTTATACTCCTTAAGCAGTTGTCTTCCAGCATCCTCATCTGAAGTTTTAAAAACTTCTATTGTTCGCTTAAAATTATCATCAACTCCATCTTCAATTCGAAGCAGATCATCTTCAAACTTACCACCGTGTAATCGCTGAGGATGATTTTGTGCTACCTCCACAATATTTTTTGTATAATCTCCGATGCGTTCTAGATCGATTACAATACTAACCAACACCAAACCGGATGAAAGCTGCTCACCATCAGTTAAAACAAGATGATTAAAAACATCTTTACGAACTTCGCGCTGATATTTATTGACTTCAATATCTTCATCAGAAAGATCAACTTCTAATTCGGTGTGCTCTGTGTTCCGTAAAACTTCTTTTGCCTGAAGATACATATTATATGTTAAATCAAGCATATCGTAAGAACGCTGGAATGCCCTATCCATAAGGGTGTTTGCTTTAAATACTGATAATATTTCTTTAATCATTTTAAAACCATTAATTTGTTATATAAATTACTAATAAAGGAATTATAAAAAACACAATAAGTACGTATGCAATTGGAATAAATTTATTCTTAATAGAAAGTTCCGCAAATTTTGTTGCCATTGCAATTGGTAATTTTTTTAACGGCCACCATAGAATTATCCCACAAATATTAAATATAGTATGCGCAAATGCCACTGTAACCGCAGCAAGGTTTCCGGTGATTAACGCAGCAAGCATTGCTGTAATTGTTGTTCCAATGTTTGAGCCCAAAGTATATGGAAAGATTTGTTCCAATGTTAATAAACCAGCACCAGCCATCGGAACTATTAAAGACGTTGTAATTGAACTGCTTTGTACAAGCATCGTTAATAATATTCCAAGTATAAATGCGCGTAATGCCGTTTTGAATAGATAATTGTCAAACCAATCTTTTGCCCTCGAGACAACAATTACCTTTAAAGAAGTAACCATATATTTTAGTGCTAAGAAGAGCAGAAGAATAGCCAGCACAAGCATTAACCAGGGAATATCTACAAAGTAAACTTCAATCAACTTTACAACCGGTTTTGTGATTGCTTTTACCGGACTTAGAAATTCGAGCCCGCCAACACCAGCAAATAAATCTGCCATCTCTGTTGCTAATATTCCTAAAAAGTTTGTAGCCAATTGGAGCGGAAAAAGTACCAGGACTGATAATACATTGAAAAAATCGTGAACAATTGCAGCAGAAAATGCTCTCCTGAATTCATTGTTTCTTTTTATCTGTGGTAATGATGCAATAATATTTGTAATTGATGTACCAATATTCGCACCCATTACTATAGGGATTGCACTTTCTATTGTTAATGCACCAGCGGCTACCATTCCAACAACTATTGATGTAGTTGATGAAGAACTCTGAATTACTGAAGTTGCAAGTATTCCTATAAAAAGCCCGATAAAAGGATTAGTTGTAGTTGCAATTAGCGTTTCGGAAAAATCTTTACCAAATAATTTAAGCGAACCGCCCATCATCCCGAGACTGAGAAAAAACAAATAGAGGAACAATAGAAGTTGAACAGAAGCAAACAGGTTTGGATACCGACTATAAAAATCTTTTATTCTTTGCATACACCAATATTATTATAACAATGAATTATTAAGCACATTTAGATTATTTTTTTTAATCATCTTACTTTAAAGATAATAAAAGAAAACAAAGACGCACTATATCCAATGTTAAATTAATTTTAACTTTTTTTGAAACCATTGCAAGTGAATTACCTTTATCGTCCGGGCTTTTGAAAAATTTAATCTGAAATGCACTTAGAAATCGTTTGCAAGTAAATCTCTCCTTCGTTAATTTAACTGAAAATAATTCTGAAGATTAGCAAATTACTGTAACCTTATGCTTTCATTTTTCGATTCGTGGCTTCCCTTAATTTACCTTTACGGTGTCGGGGGTATATTCTTTTTTTTCGGTATGTATTTCATAAAGCGCAGCGGCGCAATTGATCTTAGCATAAAACGTAATCGTTTCTGGTACACAGTTATGTTTTTAGGATATTTTTATTTTGTACTAATGCATACATTTCTAACCATCGCAGCTCTATACTTTTAATATGAACCAGGAAACCTTTCACAGCATAGGAACTTCGACAGACTGGATAGTAATGGTCGTTTATTTTATTGCGATCATGTTATTCGGAAGTTATTTTGGAAGATATAACCGCAGTACTAAAGATTTCTTTTTTGGCGGTAGAAGATTTGCCTGGTGGTTAATTGCTTTTTCAATAGTTGCTACCGGCGTAGGCAGTCACAGCTTTGTAAAATATTCTGCAAAAGGCTTTGAGCATGGTTTCTCATCTACAATGACTTATATAAACGATTGGTTTTTCATTCCTTTCTTTTTATTCGGATGGCTGCCAATAATAGTTTATACAAAGATAAGATCAATCCCTGAATATTTTGAAAAGCGATTTAGTCCTTCGGCAAGATTCCTTGCAACCATCCTTTTACTTTTTTATATGATAGGTTACATAGGCATTGGATTTTTAACACTTGGGAAAGCTGTTATTC
>JBATTD010000336.1:0-2391 GCA_049670345.1 Ignavibacteriaceae bacterium | reverse complement strand
AAAGAAGATTGCAAATTGTGTATAGATGCCTGCCATAAAACACATAATGTTCCCGATTTCGGAAATGAAAAAGATGAAATAAAATGGATTTGGAAAGAAGAATATGAACACGCCTTCCCTAACAAGGAAAACTATTATTTAAAAGAAGAGTTAAAACATTCAAAGGTTCCGCTATTATGTAATCATTGCGATAATCCTCCTTGCACGAAAGTATGTCCTACAAAAGCAACCTGGAAACGAGATGATGGTATTGTGATGATGGATTGGCATCGGTGCATCGGGTGCAGGTATTGCATGGCTGCATGCCCTTACGGTTCAAGAAGTTTTAATTGGAGAGACCCAAGAACTCATATAGATGAACTTTCAAATGATTTTCCTACACGTACCAAAGGGGTAGTTGAGAAGTGTACATTTTGTAATGAAAGAATAACAAAAGATCTTATGCCGGCTTGTGTAGAAGCTTGCACTGAAAAGGCACTACTATTCGGTGATTTAAATGATCGTAAATCTAATGTTAGAAAATTATTAAAAGAAAATTTTTCAATCAGGCGTAAACCTGGCCTGGGAACAGAACCTGAAATCTATTATATCGTGTGAGGTTTTTATTATATGTTAGAATATGTTTTAAAGGGATCTAAAAATTATTGGGGATGGATATTTTTTCTATCGGCCATTATTATACTTAGCTTTTTCTTTTATTTAGAGCAAACCGGTTATGGATTGGGGATAACAGGATTAAGTCGGAATGTAACCTGGGGATTCTATATAGCACAATTTACCTTTTTGGTAGGTGTTGCGGCCTCGGGCGTAATGGTTGTACTTCCATATTATTTACATGATTTCAAGACATTTGGAAAACTTACAATACTTGGAGAGTTTTTAGCAATATCTTCAGTTGTTATGTGTATGCTGTTCATCTTTGTAGATATGGGACAGCCCTTCAGGATAGTAAATGTTTTCTTATATCCATCACCAGAATCGCCAATGTTTTGGGATACTGTTGCATTAGGTGGTTATCTTCTGCTTAATGTTATTATCAGCAGGGTAGTATTAGATGCTGAACGTAAATCGATAGCACCACCTAAATGGATTAAACCTGTTATTATTCTCTCAATTCCCTGGGCAATTAGCATTCATACCGTAACCGCATTTTTGTATTCGGGTCTTGTTGCAAAACCTTTCTGGATGACGGCAGTTTTAGCCCCAAGGTTTCTTGCATCTGCTTTCTCATCTGGTCCGGCGTTACTTATTCTTATGTGTTTATCACTAAAAAGGATAACAAAATTTGATCCGGGAAAAGAAGCGATACAGAAATTAGCGATTATAATAACCTATGCGATGGCAGCAAATATATTCTTTATCCTGATGGAAATCTTTACAACATATTACAGCGCAATGCCTGAACATATCCATCACTTCCAATATCTTTTCTTTGGTCTGGAAGGAAACACGAATTTAGTTCCTTGGATGTGGATTTCAATAATTCTTGCTCTATCCTCTTTAGTCTTTTTACTTTTCCCACAAGCCCGCAGCAATGAGAAAATATTGTTTGGAATTTGCCTGGCAATCTTTGCTTCTATATGGATTGATAAAGGGCTTGGTATGATTGTGACAGGATTCATACCAACTTCATTAGGTGATGTTGCCGATTACTGGCCAACTATCCCGGAAGTACTAATTTCATTGGGTGTTTGGGCAATCGGATTCTTCCTGATAACTATTTTTTATAAGATTGCTCTTTCCGTAAGGAAGGAGATAGTGAGATAAGATTTTGAAATGTATAATGTAATCATTATCGGTGGAATGGCAGCAGGTTGTAAAGCAGCCGCACGATTAAGTCGATTATCATCAGACTTTCATATAACTATTATTGAACGAAAACCAATTGTATCATTCGGCAATTGCGGCTTACCATTTTATGCATCCGGGGAAGTAGACAACTTATACGAACTTGCCAAAACAAGCTACGGCGTTCTTCGAGATGCAGATTATTTTAGGGATGTAAAAGCTGTAAATGTTTTAACGAAAACAGAAGTGGTTGAGATTAACACTGAAAAATGTGAAGTGATATGCAGAACTGATGCAAATAAAAATACTACCACTCTCCCATACCAAGCTTTAATAGTTGCCACCGGCTCTAAAGCCATTGAACCAAATTTTAAGTTTACCCATTCACCTGTAATTTCATCCTTCCATTCTGCATCCGACGCAAAAAATTTTAGAGAAGCAGCACAAACAGGAAAGGTGAGAAAAGCAGTAGTTATTGGTGGTGGGTTTATCGGATGTGAACTGACTGAATCCTTGAGATCGCTTTGGGGTATTGAAACAATCTTAATTGAAAAGGAAGAATCATTATTATCAAAAATTCTTGATCCTGAAATTTCAAGAATA
>JBATTD010000335.1:0-11748 GCA_049670345.1 Ignavibacteriaceae bacterium | reverse complement strand
TTTTAGTTCATCAATATGCTTTTGATTATAAAGAACCCAATCACCTTTTTGAAGTTCATTCCAATTAAAATTAGCTCCGAGTATTCTTTCAGATTTGCCTAAATCAGAATAGCCACGTATTAAATCCACACTGTATTTTGTAAAATGATCTGTAAATATTTTGTGCTGCTGATTCTCTGCAATAAATGATTTCAGCTCTGATTTATTTTCTTTATCAAAATAAACTTCATAATGTGTGCACATAATTACTCCTCCAATAATATATGTACAAACTAAAATATAGCGAAGATTCCTTTTCATTTTATTTAGGAATGTAGCTGTAATAATTATCATCGGCATCAGCAGCGGATAGATATACCAGCTTCTTTTTAGATCCAGCGGCTTGTATTCTGTAAATGAAGTTGTAAAAGCGATAAGAAGAATCAAAGTTCCAAAGAACCAAAATGTAAGTAACTGATTTTCTTTTTTTCTAATGTTTATCACACTTTTTATTGATGCTATAATTGGAAGAAATAGATAAAATCTTCTTAGAAAAATTGCTTTACCATTAATAATAAAAATCTGATCGAAAAAATTGCGCCAATAATTTTTTACATTACTAATTTTTTGTGCTGTGTGTGGGAAGAAATCATAATAACTGTAATTATAATTTTGCTGCAAAAGTGTAAAGCGGAATAAAAAATCTTTGTGAAGAAACAAGTAAACAATTCCTTCAACAACTATGTTTAAAACAATGAATAGTAATGCAATAACAATTTGAGTGTTTAAGTTTTTCTTCTTTACAATTATGTATACCAATAATATAATAAGCAGAATAGCGGTGTAGTAAATGTTTTCTTTAATCTGCATTGAAAGAAAAAATAATATACTACCGACAATTGCTAAACGGTTGTTTCTAAACTTATATGATTTGTAGAGAAAATAAATTCCGAGGTTTATAAAAAATGCATTTGGTAAATCCACAAATCCAATTGTTGCAAATACTATATCAGTCGGGAAGAAAGCCATTAAGAGCGCAGAAATGAGAGAAACATTTACATCCTCAGTTAAAAGTTTTGCGAGCTTATAAGTTAAAATCAAATTTACGATTGATAGTAAAAAAGGGAATACAATAGTTGCAAATTCATTAATTCCAAAAATATTAAATGATAATGCAGCGATTGAAAGAAACGTTATTCGTAGCGGAAAGAAAGGATAACCGAGATAATCCTTGGCAAATTCACCATCTAACAAAGAATAACTTAAATAGGAATAATAAGCATCATCGGAAAAAATGTGCCCGATTTGAAAATATAATCGAAGGATAATGCCAATTAATATTATTAAAATAAGAAGAAGTTCGTTTCTATATTTAGCAATTTTGTCAGGCAATATCTTTCTTCTTAACTCTTTCTGTTAATTGATATATATAGTTCGCAGCAAAGGGCAGCAAGATAATCAGGTAAGGATACTTGAATCTGACGTTTCCTACAACTATAAGAATCATAACAATTCCAAGTAAAACATATAAAATTATAATTGGTATGATTTCGCTCTTAAGGATATTCTTTTTGTAGATGATAATTCCAATAATGCATAAAGCTATTAAGATGTAATAATAAATCAGGTGTATTCCTTCTATCGCAAAAAATAATATTTTTTTAGTCAGTGTAGCGTCAGGCAAAATATTTTTAAAGCTTTTATCAATCCATAAATATTTAACAATCTTAGCAAAGTCCCAATCACCTGTATCGAGTAAGTATGAAACAGTGATATCATCCCAAATAAATGTGTGTAATAATTTCATTGGCATAAGCCGTAACCATCTTAATGGATTAGAAGTTATCCAATCCAAAGATTTTTCTGTATAGAAATCATTTTTCTCTGAGTAAGTCATCGAATCACCATTTGCTAAATACCCTTCATTCCCAGGTTTAAACACTTCATCTTTATATCCGCCGGTTGCATTATCATTCGCACCCATAATAATATTTATAGGACCGGTAGATGCCGTAAAAATGAATCTTCCGAAGTGCAGCTGATTAAACAAACCGAAAACCGAAATGAAAGTTATCACACCGCTTATTAGCCAAATGACAGGATATGATTTATTAAATTTTATCTTGCTATAAATAAAAAACAAAATAACTGCGAGGAGCAGAGTATATCCTACGGGTTTTACAGAAATTGAAGCGCCGATAAACAAACCGCAGATAAAACCATTTAGATTACCTTTTCTTAAATAAAAGATAAAAGCTGCTAAAACTAATACTCCGAATAATAATTCAGTAAGATTTGAAACAAGAAATCCCAAATTATTTAAATAGAAGATGTACAATAAAACTGTTATTGCAGCTACATTCTTATTAAATATTTTTACAGATAATTTATAGATAAGAAAAAGTTGAAGCGAATTTAGAAGCAAATTAAATATGCTTATGATAAAAATTGAGTTGGAAATGTTTAGTAAAACAACAAGAATATTTAAATACAACGGGGCTAAAATATAATAGCTATATAAGTGCTGAGATGCAGGATAGAATGAATTCGCTTGAAGGCAATCTTGCGCTAAATTAAAATATCGCGCTGAATCACTTCGATATTCAATAGGAAGAAATAATACTAACAGTAACTGAATGGCAACGTATAATATTATTATGTATTTTAAATTATTGGTTAAATAATTAATCAGTTTATAAAACATCAAAAATATTAACAATAAAGAAGTAATTAATTGCTGCAAAATAAGATTTCTGCAATTCTTATCACAGGAAATGAGGAAGAAAATTTGGGAGAGAAATAACAGAAATAATGTTGTTGGTAATCCGGATTAATGCATTTTACGGCTTGATGAAAATTTAGTAAATTTCATATTAAATCATTTCTTTATTAGAATTCAATTATTTGTGGGAAAAGGATGAGACAGTATTTAGATCTTGTAAAATTAGTAATGGATAATGGAACACGAAAGCCTTCGCGTACAGGTGTGGATACAATTTCGTATTTCGGTGCTTTTTACAAAGTTGATCTCAATGAAGGTTTTCCTCTGCTCACAACAAAAAAAATGCATTGGAATTCTTTACTGCACGAAGTCCTTTGGTATCTTTCCGGTGAAAGCCATATAAGAAATCTTAGAAAACACACTAAAATTTGGGATGCCTGGGCTGATGAAGATGGAAATCTTGAAACTGCTTATGGTTACTATTGGCGTCATTTTCCAAGTGCACAAAAAAATAGAAACGGTGAATGGGAAGTAAGGGAAGTTGATCAGATACAATATATTATTGATGAAATAAATAGGAATCCAAACAGCAGAAGATTAGTTGTAAATGCCTGGGAACCGGGGAATGCAACCACAAGTAAACTACCTCCCTGCCATTACACGTTTGTCTTTAATGTAAATGATGGCAAACTGAACTGCCATTTAACACAGCGCTCTGGAGATATTGCTTTGGGTATTCCATTTAATCTTGCTGCATATTCTCTTTTAACGCAGGTAATCGCACAGCAGGTGGGATTAAAATTGGGTGAGTTTGCACATACAATAATTGATGCACATATTTATGTTGCTTCTGAAGGCAGTGAAACAGAAAGTTATGATCATCTCTATGGTTTGAAGGAACAATTAAAACGCGAACCTCTACCTCTTCCACAACTAAATATTGCTAAAAAACCTCTACACCAGCTGACCTTTGATGATTTCGAACTTCTTAATTATCAACATCATGATAAAATTAAGTTTGAGGTTGCTGTTTGAGGATAATTATAATTGTTGCCGTTGCTACTAACAGAGTAATCGGAAGAGCAAACGGAGAAATGCCGTGGCATTTTAAAGAAGACTTTAAGCATTTCAAAAAAACAACAATGGGATTCCCGATTATTATGGGTAGAAAAAGTTTCGAATCGCTTGGAAAACCATTGAAGGGAAGAGAAAACATAGTTGTTACCCGTAACGCTAATTTAAATTATCATTTTGATGATGTAACAATATTTCTTTCCTTAAATGAAGCGATCGAGCATTGTAAATCATTAAAAAAAGAAAAGATATTTATTACTGGCGGTGGAGAAATTTACAAGCAATCAATTTCTATAGCAGATGAAATGATTATCTCACATATGAAGTTTGAAGCAGAAGGTGAAGTTAAATTCCCTGATATTGATATGAATGAATGGTATATTGACTCAAAGGATAATAGAGATCAATTTGAGATTGTAACTTACAAGAGAAAGAGTTGAGCGAAAACAAAATTATAATATTACCTGAAAACATTGCCAGCAAAATTGCTGCCGGCGAGGTAATTCAGCGTCCCGATTCTGTTGTGAAAGAATTGTTAGAGAACGCGATTGATGCGGAAGCAAAAATTATTGAAGTGATTGTGAAAAAAGCAGGCAAAAACTTAATACAGGTTTGTGATGACGGAATAGGAATGAGTGAACAGGATGTTCTTCTTTCCGTGCAGAAACATGCTACGAGTAAAATAAAAGCTTACGAAGACCTGGAAGCAATAAAAACGCTTGGTTTCAGGGGCGAAGCTCTCAGTTCAATGATGGCAGTTGCGCAAATCGAGATAAAAACTGAAACTGAAGATGAGGAATTAGGTACGCTGTTAAAAACCGATGAACAAGGAAATCTTGTACAAGAAAAAGGTTCTTTTCCTAAAGGTACATGCGTTTCGGTAAAAAATCTTTTTTTCAATACGCCTGCGAGAAGAAAATTTTTAAAATCGGATGCTACTGAATTAAAACATATAATCAACACATTCAACAAAGCTGCTTTAAGCCACCCGCAAATTACTTTCAGATTTTATAACAGCGATGATCTCATATTCGATTTTCAGGGTGGATCTTTAGAAGAAAGAATTAAACAGGTTTTTGCTGATAATATGCTCGATGCACTGATCCCTGTTGATGAACAAACAGACTATCTAAGTATAACAGGGTTTATAGGCAAACCAAGTTTATTAAAGAAAAGCAAAGGTGCGCAGTATTTATTTTTAAACGAAAGATATATAATAAGCAAACAGATAAATCATGCAGTTTTTACAGCATATGAAAATCTGCTTGAGAAGGGTGACTATCCTTTTTTCGTTCTCTTCCTAAAAATTGATCCGGAAAAAACTGATGTAAATGTTCATCCTTCAAAACTTGAAGCTAAATTTGATGATGAAAAAAGTATATACAATTTTACCTTAGCTATTGTTAAAAAAAGTCTCGGCACACACGATCTCGTTCCATCTATGGTTTTTTCGGAAGATATGCTTGAAGAAGAAAAACTAATTGTTGACCGTTATCATCCAACAAAGGAAAACGATTTTAGCGACAGACCTCCACGGCAAAATTATAAAACAAACACAACAAGATTTACTGATGAAGAAATTGACAATATTTTCAGTTCAATAACTGATGATGTGCTCACCAAATCTCCTGGTAAACCTGTAATTCATCCTTTTGAAAAAAAGGAAAGGCAGGAAGTGATGCATACTCTACCGAAGGAAACAAGAACTGAAAAAGAAGAAGCATCATTTATTTTTCAACTTCACAACAAATATATTCTTTCGCAAATAAAAACAGGATTAATGATAATTGATCAGCATGTCGCACATGAAAGAATTCTTTACGAAAAAGCACTTAACCGATTTGAAACAGACATTCCATTTTCACAGCAGCTTTTATTCCCCCGCACCGTTCAACTCGATCCGGGAAGATTTGAATTGATTGAGGAATTATACCCATATTTAAATAAACTCGGTTTTGAAATTAAACTTATGAGCAAAAGTAAAATTGTAATTGAGGGTGTCCCTGATGATATTAAAAATGGTTCGGAAGAGAAAGTTTTGTTGGAAATTATCGAGGAATATTCCCTGAATGAACGTGAAAAAAAGCTTGAACAAAAAGATAATCTGGCAAAATCATATTCATGTAAAACAGCGGTAAAAGCCGGAGACAAACTAAGTGATACAGAAATGCGTTTACTGATAGATCAGCTTTTTGCTACTTCTATGCCGTATGCATGCCCTCACGGAAGACCGATTGTTGTAAAAATATCTTTAAATGAATTTGACAGAAGGTTCGGAAGAACGTAAATTATTTTTAAAAATTTATCAGAAATAAATAAGCAATAGGATTGGTATGAATGAAAACAAATATAAAAAACGTAAAAGTGACTATGACGAAAAATTAAAAACTGCTAATACTACCGGGATGAAATTTACAACCGTTAGCGGCAGAGATGTAAAAGGTTTATATGCACCTGATGATGTTGAAAACATAGATTATTTAAATGAGATAGGTTTTCCTGGTGAGTATCCCTATACACGAGGAATTCATGTTAATACTTACCGTGGCAGACTGTGGACGATGAGGCAGTTTGCCGGATTTGGAACTCCTCAAGATACAAATGAGAGGTTTCATTATTTACTTGATCACGGGCAAACCGGTTTATCAGTTGCGTTTGATCTTCCAACCTTAATGGGATGGGATGCTGATGCTCCTGAAAGCGAAGGAGAAGTTGGTATATGCGGAGTAGCAGTCTCTTCACTTAAGGACATGGAAATACTTTTCAATAAAATACCATTGGATAAAGTTTCTTCTTCAATGACTATAAATTCACCCGCTGCAATGATCTTTGCATTTTATCTTGCGGTTGCGGAAGAACAGGGCGTTGATTTTAAAAAACTAAGAGGCACTTTGCAGAACGATATTCTTAAAGAATACATTGCCCAAAAGGAATATATTTATCCGCCAAACCCTTCGATGCGGATAATTACAGATATGATTGAATACTGCACGAATGAAGTTCCTCATTGGAACCCGGTTTCAGTGAGTGGTTATCACATACGAGAAGCTGGCTCAACATCTGTGCAGGAACTTGCTTACACTCTCGCCGATGGATTTGCATACATTGAAGCTTGCATTGAACGCGGAATGGATGTTGATTCGTTTGCGCCAAGAATTTCATTTTTCTTAAATTCACATTTAGATTTTTTCGAAGAGATAGCAAAATTTCGTGCAGCGAGAAAAATTTATGCGAAACAAATGAAAGAAAAATACGGAGCAAAAAATCCCCGATCGTGGTGGCTGCGATTTCACACACAAACCGCCGGCTGCACATTAACAGCACAACAGCCGGAAAATAATATTGTACGAACAGCTTTCCAGGCATTAGCCGGTGTGATGGGCGGCACCCAATCACTTCATACAAACTCAATGGATGAGACTCTTGCCTTGCCAAGTGAGAAAGCTGCAAAGATTGCTTTAAGAACTCAGCAATTAATTGCATATGAAACTGGAGTGATAAACACAGTTGATCCTTTAGGCGGAAGTTATTTTGTAGAATCATTAACAGACCAGATGGAAAAAGAAGCAAACGAAATCTTCAAACAGATTGATGTTTACGGAGGAGTTATTCCTGCAATTGAAGCAGGTTACTTCCAAAAGGAAATTGCAGATGCAGCATACCGCTACCAACTGGAAATTGAGAAAAAGGAAAAATTTATTGTTGGTGTAAATGAATTTATTGAAGATGATGAACAGATTGATATTCCTTTATTAACAATTTCACCCGAAGCGGAGATTGAGCAGAAACAAAGATTAGCTGATATTCGCCAAAGCAGAAATCAAAAGGCAGTTGATGAAAGTCTTGCCGAGATTAAAGATGCTGCAATAAATGGTAAAAATTTAATGCCGGTATTGATTAAAGCTGCACATAACTATGTTTCACTCGGTGAAATGGTTAGTGAGCTAAAAGAAGTTTTTGGAACTTATGAAGAAATTGCTGTGTTTTAATGATTCTTAATTATTTAAAACTTGTTAGGACTCCGCAATGGATTAAAAACTTTTTTGTTTTTGTTCCGCAGCTTTTTTCTCAGCACTTATTTGATAAAGATTATTTTTTTACAACCCTTCTGGCATTCGTTGTATTTTGTCTCGCTTCAAGTTTTATTTATGTTATAAACGATATTATCGATATTGAAGCAGACAAAGCTCATCCGGTAAAAAAGAACCGGCCATTACCTTCCGGAATTATATCAGAGCGAAGTGCTTTAATTGTTGCCGTTGTTTTGGCTGCAGTTATTGTTACTCTTCTTCCTCAGCTTAACAAAGAGTTTAATTATTTTGTAACTGCGTTTGTTCTGCTAAATATTCTTTATTCATTTTGGTTTAAACATATTGTAATACTCGATGTATTCAGCATCGCAATGGGATTTTCAATTAGAGTTTTAGCAGGAGCAGTTGTAATCTCTGTTCCGATATCAAGTTGGTTAATTCTCACAACAATGTTCATTTCACTCTTTCTCGGTGTGATGAAAAGACATTCGGAGTTGATATTGGTTGCTGAAAGTGAAAATGCACCAAGTCGTAAAGTTCTTTCTCAGTATTCACTTAATTTTGCAGACCAGATGGCAACCGTTGCAGCGGCAGGTGTGATTATTTGTTATGCCTTATACACAGTATCCGAAAGAACAGTTTCAGCTTTTGGAACAGAAAATTTAATTTACACAACTCCGTTTGTTGTTTATGGAATTTTCAGGTTTATGTACCTGGAATATATCAGCAATAAAGGAGATAACACAACTAAAATTGTTTTTACTGATCTCCAAATAATTTTAACCGTTATTATTTATACAATTACAACAGTGTTAATAATTTATAAAATTATCTGAATGTTATGATCAAATATTTAAGCATTTCAATAATTCTGATTGTAACGCTTCTCATTACTTCTTGTGCTCGTTCAGAAAAAGGAAAAGCTGAAATATTATTAGAAGTTGAGAACATTGAAATTAATGCTTGGCTAAATTTTATGCCTGGAGTATCACCGGGCAAGTTTCATTTAACGGGAGAAGTAACCTTGCAAAATCAAAGTGATGAACCGATTAAAAATTTCGGTTTAAGTAACATTACTGTTTATTCATCAGAGGAAATTATTTATTCCTTCAAACCATATATCACAAATAAAATGGAAGGAGATAACTTAAATCTGAATACAAGAATGGATATAATATTTAGCTTTGGAATGGCAGAAGGATTAAAGATAGATGAAAGATTAGCTAAAAATAAAATCATAAACGTCAATTTGAATTTTGTCTCTGATAAAGGCAGTTACTCTTTTTCAGTTGATAGAATTAAAGTGGAAGAGGCATATTGATGGTTGTTGAAGAATTAATTTTGCTTATTCTTTTACTTATTCTCAGTGGATTCTTTTCGGCAACTGAGATGGCTTATATTGTTTCGAGCAGATTAAAAATAGAGATTAAAGCACGGAAAAAAAATATCGCCGCTTTAAGTGCACAATATTTCAAATCACATCCTCAAACATTTTTTTCTACCGTTCTAATCGGTAACAATGTGGTAAACGTGGCACTATCTTCTTTGAGTGCAATTTTTCTATCAGCAATATTTGGTTTAGGCGAGCTGAGTATTTTATTAATTTCTTCTTTCCTGTTGCTTTTATTCGGTGAGCTGTTACCAAAATACTTTGCAAGTGAAATTGCTGATAAGACATTACTTCTAAGTGCTTTGCCTTTAAGAATTTTTTCTTTCATGATTTTCCCATTTGTAAAAGCCGCTTCAACAGCAGCTGAAAAGTTAACTCAATCCACATCTATTGAAGCTGACGCACTGAGTAATCTTTTTGATAAAGAAAAAATTAAGGAGCTTATAAAGGAAAGCCAAATAGCCGGAGTGGTTGATAAAAAAGAAAGTGATATAATTGAAAAAGTGATTGAACTCGGTGAACAAAGGGCTTATGAAACGATGACACCGCGAACAGATATTATTGGTGTGGAAATAAACCAGACCATCAAAGAAGCAATCAAAATTTTTATCGATTCGGGGTTTTCAAAATTACCGGTTTATGAAGACAACCTGGATAATATTAAAGGAATCATTCTTGCGAAGGATATATTCAAATCACCGCAAAGTTTGAATGGAATTATTCGCGAAGTGAGTTTTATGCCTGAGACTAAAAAAAGTTTCAATGTTATGAACGAATTTCTTGATAAAAAAACATCCATTGCGATTATTATTGATGAGTTCGGAGGAACTGCAGGAATCGTTACAATGGAGGATATTCTTGAAGAACTTTTTGGCGAAATTAAGGATGAGTTTGATGTTGATGAGGATATCTGTAGAAAAATTACACCGAATTCTTATATTATAAGCGGAAAAGTTGAACTCGATTATATTAATGAAAAATATGAACTTAATATTGAAGAAGGTGATTATGAAACTATTGCCGGTTACATTATTACAAAGTTGGGGAGAATTCCTGCACAGGGAGAAACAATTGAAATTGATAACTACACTATACTGATTGCCCGCGCAGCATCACAGAAAATTGAACTTGTGAAGCTAACCAAAAATACCAATTAGAACACTTATGCAAAATCATCATATTATTTTATTTGATGGAGTTTGTAATTTCTGCAATTTTTGGGTGAATTTTATAATTGACAGAGATAAAAAAAACACATTCATATTTGCTGCAATGCAGTCTGATTCCGGACAAAAACTTTTACAGGAATTTAAACTAATCGCTTACGATTTTGATTCTTTTGTGTTGATCGTTAACGATCAGCATTTCACAAAATCTACCGCAGCATTAATGATCAGTAAAAATTTAAAGAGTATTGTTAAGCTGCTATACCCTCTCATCATTTTACCAAGACCGATCAGAGATTTCTTTTATGATTTGATTGCAAAGAATAGGTATAAGTTTTTTGGGAAAAGAGATATTTGCAGGATGCCTACCGAAAATGAGAAAAAAAGGTTTTTGGTATAATATTTTCACTTTACTTAAATAATATTAGATGTTAGTGATATCATTGCCTGATTAATACCCAACTTCACTCGGCTGATATTGCATAAAATTCCTACCTTTGCCCCTTCACCCTTTTTCCCTTAAATTTGTAAGCTTTAAAATCTAATAATAAACATCCGGAGTGGTTTGCTTAAATTTTCAGTTATTGCAAAGGATAGTAACAGCAAAGCAAGAGCAGGATATTTTGACACGGATCACGGCAAAGTTGAAACCCCAATGTTTATGCCGGTTGGAACTCAGGGAACCGTTAAAGCTGTAAACCAACATTTTCTGAAGCAGGATATTAAAGCTCAAATTGTTCTTTCAAATACTTACCATCTGTACTTAAGACCGGGTACGGAAATTATTGAAAAAGCCGGCGGGCTTCACAAATTTATGAATTGGACAAAACCGATTCTTACTGACAGCGGAGGTTACCAGGTTTTCAGCTTATCAGATTTACGAAAGCTGAAACCAGATGGTGTTGAATTCAAATCGCATCTTGATGGTTCAAAGCACTTCTTTACACCGGAAAAAGTTATACAAATTCAACGCAGTATCGGTTCTGATATTATGATGGTTTTAGATGAGTGTACTCCATTTCCTTGTGAGTATGATTATGCTGTTAATTCCACAAAACTCACAACCGATTGGGCAATTTTAAATAAAGAAGAATTTGAGAAATCAAAATCGCTGTATGGGCACGAACAATATCTGTTCGGGATAATACAGGGAAGCGTTTATGAAGATTTACGGGAAAGGTCTGCAAAAGATTTAATAAAATTAGATTTTGATGGTTATGCTATCGGCGGATTAGCGGTCGGTGAACCAACAGAAGAACTATATAAGATGACGGATTTCACAACTAATTTTATGCCCGAAGAAAAGCCCAGATACTTAATGGGTGTTGGCAGACCTGAAAACATTCTTGAATCAATTGAACGCGGCATTGATATATTTGATTGTGT
>JBATTD010000334.1:0-5382 GCA_049670345.1 Ignavibacteriaceae bacterium | reverse complement strand
CTTGTGAAGGTATTTCGCGGATTCAGGGTACAGCACAACGATGCCCGCGGACCAGCAAAGGGCGGCATTCGTTTTCATCCGCAGGAAACTATTGATACAGTCAGAGCACTATCAATGTGGATGACTTGGAAAACTGCTGTAGCCGATTTGCCGCTTGGCGGTGGTAAGGGAGGTGTAATTTGTGACCCTCATACTTTAAGTGCACTTGAGCAGGAAAGAATTTGTCGCGGATGGGTTCGTGAAATATTTAAAAACGTCGGTCCTAATTCGGATATACCCGCCCCTGATGTAATGACAAGTGCTCAGCATATGTTATGGATGCTTGATGAATATGAAGTACTACACGGTTCCAAAAGCCCCGGATTTATAACAGGAAAACCTGTAGGTATGGGTGGATCACTTGGAAGAAAAGAAGCAACGGGTTACGGTGTTGTCATTACCATCCGTGAAGCACTTAAAGAATTAAATATAGATCCACAAAACACAACTGCGAGTTTCCAGGGATTTGGAAATGTTTCGCAATATGCTTTGGAACTATATCAGCAGATGGGTGGAAAAGTTCTTTGTGTTTCCTGCTGGGACCAGGATGATCAAATAAGTTATTCATACAAGAAAAAAGATGGTATAGATCTTTCCGAGCTGTTATCTATAACAAGTCCTCTCGGCAGCATTGATAAAGACAAAGCAAAAGAATTGGGATACGAACAATTACCCGGTGATGCATGGATTGAGCAGGATGTAGATATCCTTATGCCGGCAGCACTTGAAAACCAGATAACTGAAAATAATGTAGAAAAAATAAGCAAGCAGGTAAAAATAATTGCAGAAGGTGCTAATGGTCCCACTACCAATGAAGCAAGTAAATTAATTGCAGAGAAAGACATTTTTATTATTCCTGATTTTCTGGCAAATGCCGGTGGTGTTACCTGCAGTTATTTCGAACAAGTTCAGAGTAATATGAATAACTACTGGGAGAAGGACGAAGTGCTATCCAAGCTTGATGTTAAAATGACATCAGCTTTTGTTGCCGTGAGTGATTTTTCAAAGAATCACAATCTGCCTATGCGGGATGCAGCATATGTTATAGCTGTTGATCGGGTTGCTCAGGCTTGCCACGATCGCGGTTGGGTATAATTAGAACAATTCTATTAACAGGATTCTTTCAGAATGACAGTTTTATTATATAACAATCTAAATGTAAGTCAAATAGTGATTTAGTCGGAACCAAGTAAAATTTAATAAAATGGCAAACAAGAACAACATTCCAAGATTTTCAGAAAAGTTTTTCGACTCTGGTGAACCGATAACATGTCTGGGTAGTGGTGAGTTCGGCGGGAAGGCAAATGGCCTGGTGTTTATTAATGATCTGCTCAATTCAAAATTCGATTCTGAAGAATTTCCGAATATCCAGGTGAATGTCCCTACAATGACAGTCATCCGTACCGATGTGTTCGATGAGTTCATGAGAAAAAACGACCTTTATAAAATTGCTGATTCTGATTTACCTGATGATCGTATCGCCCATGCTTTTCAAAAAGCAGATCTCCCATTTGGAATACTCGGTGATTTGAGAACTCTCATTTCCAAGGTTAAAAGCCCGCTCGCAATTCGCTCCTCCAGTATGCTTGAAGATGCAATCCATGAACCTTTTGCCGGGATATACTCAACAAAGATGACACCTAACAATCAAGGTGCTATCGACACCAGGTTCACTAAATTAGTTGAGGCAATTAAATTAGTCTATGCTTCAATTTATTTTAAATCTGCAAGAGACTACATGGCTGCGACAAGTCATAAGATTGAAGAGGAAAAGATGGCTATTATTATTCAGGAAATTGTAGGACAACGGCATGGTGACCGTTACTATCCTGAAGTATCTGGTGTTGCGCGCTCTTATAATTTTTACCCCTTTGGGAATGCTAAACCCGATGAAGGGGTAGTTAATCTTGCATTTGGTCTCGGAAAAACAATAGTTGATGGGGGACTTTCGTGGGTTTATTCACCTTCATTGCCAAAGGAGAGTCCCCCTTATGGCTCCATTGGCGAGTTACTGAAACAAACCCAAACAAAATTGTGGACTGTAAATATGGGTAAACCCCCTGCTTACGATCCGATAAACGAAACAGAATTTATGAATGAGGAAAGTATTACCGTTGCTGAATCTGACAATACATTACGTTACGTTGCTTCAACTTACGTTGCCGATTCCGGCAGAATATCCATTGGCGTAGGTTCACAGGGACCTCGCGTAATAAATTTTGCTTATCTCCTGGTTTTGAATGATATCCCGTTTAACAACTTGATAAAAACTTTATTATCTTTATGCGAAGAAGCACTTAATACACCTGTTGAAATTGAATTTGCAGTTACTTTTAATCCAACTCGTTTTGGATTTTTGCAGGTAAGACCTATGGTGGTTTCCAGTGATGAAGTAACAGTAATGGATGATGATATGACAGGTGATAATATTATGGTTGCTTCAAAAAATGTATTGGGAAATGGAACAAATAATACACTGCGGGATATTGTTTATATTAACCCGGAAATATTCGAAACGAAATTTACACCACAAATTGCAGAAGAATTGGCACAAATAAATAAAAACCTTGTTAATCTGCATCGTCCATATTTATTAATTGGATTTGGGCGTTGGGGCAGTTCAGATCCCTGGTTAGGTGTCCCTGTTAATTGGGGACAGGTCTCGGGAGCAAAAGTTATTGTGGAAACTGCACTTGAGAATTTAAATGTCGAGTTTAGTCAGGGCTCTCATTTTTTTCATAACCTGACAAGTTTTAATGTGAGTTACTTCTCCGTTAAAATATCTGATCCTTACAAGATAGACTGGGAGTGGTTAAATAAACAACATCTGGAAAAAGAAATAAAATTTGTACGTCATGTCAGCTTGGCTGCACCATTAAAAGTTAAAGTTGATGGTAGAAGCGGACGTGGTGCAATATATATATCGTAATTAATCATGATTAATGAAAACAAACCTTTAGAAAAGATAATAGATGATCTCAAAGAGAGAGCTAAGGAACTTAACTGCCTCTATGAGATACAGGAGATATTAAATGATTTTGATGCAAGTCTAGATGACATTTGCAGCAGAATAATAAAGGCTATTCCTCCCGGCTGGCAATATACTGATGTTTGTCAAGCTTGTATAACTGTCCGGGATTCAAAATATCAATCTGATGGTTTTATTGAAACATCCTGGTCGCAATGTGCAAGTATAAACGTTCGGGATGATGTTATTGGCAGGATATGTGTGTCTTATATGGAAGAACGACCAATTGCTGATGAAGGATCATTTCTAAAAGAAGAGCGCAAACTTATAGACACAATATCAGAACAGTTCGGACTATTTTTGTTGCATAAGCAGTTAAAAGCGATTTTTGAAGGGCAAGAACAAAAAGATGAAGAACAAAAAAGCGAGTGGCTAGTAATTGTTGATTTGTTAAGACGTACTGATCCGAATTTACTGATTAGGGTATCCAGAAGAATGGTAAACTACCTTTTCTGGAATGGAATTAAAGAGGCTGGGCAATTGATGAATCACTTTAGCCCCTCCTATAAAAGAGGGATTAATCCATTAGAAGAAATAAATAAACCATTTCAAAAGCAGATAAGCAGTAATATACTTTCAATAAGCAATGACATTTTTAAAATTGCAGAGAAAGAATTAAAAAAAGAAAAAACTCTTGAACTAATTCAAAACTGGATTAAAGAAGATCGTTCAAATTTCCTGGTTAATACCTTAGAAAATACCAGTTCGTCGCTGGTGGAGATTAGCAGTTCGATTGAAAAATATTATCATTTATCACCGCTTGGATTAGAGCTTTCAAGACCCAGAGAAAGAAGTCTGAGAGTGTCGTTAACACGTCGCCTATTAAACGATAAATCAGACTTCGTTCGTGTTGCCGGGGAAGTAATTGAGGTAAAAGATTTTAATGATCTAATTAAACGAATAATTTTCCCTATCGGAAGTCATGGAAAACTTGGTGGTAAAAGTTCGGGTCTTTTCTTAGCCAAGCATATCTTAAAAAAAGCGTCTGCAGAAAATAAAATACTTGGAGAGATTAAATATCCTAAAACCTGGTATATAACTTCAGATGGGATCTTCAATCTTATGAATTACAATGATCTATCAGATTTAATTGAGCAGAAATATAAAGATATCGATCAGGTACGGCAAGAATATCCCTACATCATACAATTATTTAAAAACTCACTTTTTGATCCTGAAATTATTAAAGGTCTCTCTGTAGCGTTAGATGATTTTGGTGAAGTTCCGCTGATAGTCCGAAGTTCCAGTCTTCTAGAAGATCAGGTTGGTGCTGCATTTGCCGGTAAGTATAAAAGTTTATTCGTAGCGAATCGGGGAAAGAAGGAAAAACGTTTAATCGAATTAATGGATGCAATAGCAGAAGTTTATGCCTCAACATTCGGCCCGGATCCTGTTGAATACCGTGCTGAACATGGTTTACTAGATTACCATGAAGGGATGGGCATTATGATACAGGAAGTTGTTGGTAATAAAGTTGGAAAGTATTATTTGCCTGCATTTGCCGGTGTAGCACTTAGCCAGAATGAATTTAGGTGGTCTAGCCGGATTAAAAAGGAAGATGGTCTAATACGTTTAGTCCTTGGCCTCGGTACTCGTGCAGTCGATCGCCTGAGTGATGACTACCCTGTATTAATTGCGCCTGGACAACCCGGGTTAAGAGTGAATGTTTCCATCGATGAAGTAATAAGATATTCACCTAAAAAAATTGATGTTATTAATTTAGAAACCCACAGTTTTGAATCTATCGAGATAAAATCTCTCTTGGAAAATTACGGCAATAAATATCCCCTCATAAGTAAGTTAATATCAATTCTTAAAGATAATCATCTTCAGAGACCTAGAGCCCTGGGAATAAATTTTAAAGATGAAGATTTTGTGGTCACACTTGATGGATTATTAACAAATACTGCTTTTATTAAAAAAGTTATGGCTATCCTATCAGAGCTTCAGAAACAGTACGGTCAACCGGTTGATATTGAATTTGCTCATGACGGAGAAAACTTCTATCTGCTGCAATGCCGCACTCAAAGTTACAGCGGTGATATTAAACCGGCAGAAATTCCGGATGACATACCAAAAGAAAAAATTGTTTTTAGTGCAAACCGCTTTATTTCAAACGGTGTTGTATCCGATATTTCACATATAGTATACGTAGACCCTCAGAAATATAGTGAGATATCTAGCCACGATGATCTTCTCGCAGTTGGTGAAGCAGTTGGAAAAATAAATGTGTCCCTGCCTAAGCGCAGCTTTATCTTAATGGGACCGGGCCGCTGGGGCAGCAGGGGTGATATTAAACTCGGTGTAAGCATCTC
>JBATTD010000333.1:0-1814 GCA_049670345.1 Ignavibacteriaceae bacterium | reverse complement strand
GTTAAAGACAGACTGGGACACGACAGGCGTTATGCGATTGATTCGACCAAAATAGAAGGTGAGCTTGGCTGGAATCCAAAATTTAATTTTGAAGATGCCGTTTCTCAAACAATTAAATGGTATCTGGATAATAAACAATGGTGGAAAAGAATTATTTCCGGTGAATACCAAAATTATTACCAAACTCAATATGGATTAAGATAATATTTTTATTAGAAAGTCTGGAAAAAATAAATGAAAAAAATTTTAATAATAATTTTCTTACTAATTGCGACTGCATTTGCAAATTCGCAGGTGCTTGATAATCTACAGAACAACACTAATCTGTTAAGCACGGCAACTATAAGTGTTACCATCGGCGGCAACTTCCCCGCGACAGGATCATTCCCCGCTCATATCTCTGAAAGAGTTGATCAGTTTGTAACCAGGTTATACCTCGAAGCAAGAGAACGATCTGTTCGGACCTCAAACGAACCGCAAATTATTAGAAAAGTAGAAGAGAAATTAAACGACTATTCTTTACGCGGAATTATATTAAAAAGAAGTACGGGCGAAGAAATATCAGTTGACTTGCAAAGGTTTAGAATTACAGGTGATTTTAATTATAACCCATATTTAAAAAATGATGATGTATTGATCTTCCCCGCAAATGATGTCTCAAGAAATTTTTTCACAATTTCAGGCGCGGTTAATAATCCAGGTTTATTTTTCTTTGTTGAAGGAGATAGTCTTGACGATGCTTTAGAATTAGCAATGGGAGTGAACATCGCATTTGATGATGTTAATAAAGTCTTAATTAACAGATTAAGCTACGATGGTGAAACCTTACTTATTGATACAGTTGAGATCAATAGTAAAATAAAACTAAAGAGGGGGGATCAAATAAAAGTTCTTGCCCCCGAAACCCAGAGGAAAAATTTCTATGTAATGGTATTGGGTGAAGTAAGAAACCCCGGTTCATTCCCGATTACAAAGAACAATACCAAACTATATGATGTTTTACAAACTGCCGGAGGTTTTACAAAAGAAGCATCATTAACACGTGCAAAATTATATACTGGTAATAGCCTGGCGGTTTTTCTCGAGAAGCAATATGGAATTGATTTAGACGATCAGCCTGATCTTGAAAATGTTAATCTAAGAAATACAATAGTTAATCTTGAAACAATGTTAATGTATAGAATGTCAAATGTTTACCCGGAAGATTCTGCTTACTTCTTTTTGGAAAATCAGTTAAGAGTTTTAACCGAAGGCAGCTCACTCGATTTTACAAAAATAGATGACCCTGAATCGGATATAAGCAATTATATTGTAAAAAGTGGTGATGTAATAGTTGTGCCTGCAATAAGAAAATCTATTTATGTATTTGGACAAGTTGCAAAGCCCGGCTATGTGCTGCTGGCTGAAGGTAAGGACTTTAGCTACTACATAAGTGAAGCAGGCGGTACGGGAGATTTAGCTGAAGAGGATGAGATAATGGTTATTAAAGGAGGGTCAAGATATTGGATATCTCCATATGAACAAAACATTATTTTGGAAGAAGGTGATTATATTTATGTGCCCAAAGTAAAGTTAAGATCTTTCAGATCCTATGCTGCAGAGTATGCAATTTATATTGGTACGCTTGCAAGCATTGCCACTGTTATTCTTTTAGTAATTACAGCATTTAAATGATATTAAAACTTGACTTTTATCTAAAATACTATATATTTGGAAGGCTATTTTCGAAATATATTTCTTTAGAGATTTTTCTGCCGGAATAGAAAAAAAGTTTTTTATTCCAAATCAATACCTTGACATTGGATATAATAGAA
>JBATTD010000332.1:0-2240 GCA_049670345.1 Ignavibacteriaceae bacterium | reverse complement strand
CTTTTTATACAGATAAAATTATATGTATTAAAGAGGTAAAGCAAGAAAAAAAACTTAATGTTTGGCAAGAAATAAATTTTAAAAATATGTTGTAGAATATATGCGCTATTGAAGTACAATTTACAATTCTCACAAGTAGAGGGATAATATAGCCTTTAATAGAAATGTAATGTTTGCAAATCTTACTAAATTCATTGGGATTCAGAGTAAGCTTCACCAACATCCCCCACTCTCTGTTTTCAGTTGCACCAAGTTGTTATAGGTAGATTTTTATTGTCAATCAATGCCGCCTCTAATTTCAATTCTAAGCAAAAAATCACCGTCTCAACTAAGGATTTCTGAAAGAACTAATTGATTTGGTAATATGATATGGATTGGAATACTTATAATAAAAAACCCCTGCTCAACTAATGACAGGGGCATTATATATTTATACTAATCTATTACTTCATCCCGGACATCCCTATCATAAATACTACTGCTCCAATTGCGAAGAGAGTTGCTGCAATACCAAGACCCAAAAGAATGGTATTCCCCCAATTCAACTTTTCAACTTCTATCGATTCTATGTTTGAAAAATCAATTTTTCTATCCAATGGCTGTTCCTTATCAAGTATCAAGTATCCCTTCCCAAATAAAGTGTCTTTTTCAATATAATAATCATTCTTCATAAAATGATATCTTGTAGAGTCATATTTTGTTAAATAAATTTCATCTGGTTTGCCCGTTTCTTCTTCAATCTTTTTGAGTTCTGCAACTGAAATAAGAGAGGGTTTATACCAATCAAAGTTTTCCAACTGGATTGATTCTATTTCCCAATAAGCAAATTTTCCTTCAAGGGGGAGTTCTTTGACACTTACTTTTCCATACAATGTGTCATTATGAATGTAATATCCCGAATCATAAAAATGATATTCTCGAAAGTCTTTTGTTACTACTTTTATTTCATTCGGTTTACCATCTTCTTCCTCGACTTGTTTGTATTCGGGAACACTGACGGACTCAAAAGAATAACACCCCACTAAATTCAATAAGGCAACAACGAGAATACTGGAGATTAGCTTTTTATACATATTACTCTCCTGATTTATAAATTTAATAATTACATATTATTTCATCAAAACCATCTTCTTAGTTTCAACAAAATTACCTGCTTGGAGTTTGTAGAAATAGACTCCACTGGATAGTTGTTCGGCATACCAGGTTATTTCATAAGTACCAACATCCTTTTCTTCATTTACTAAAGTTTCTATTTCATTTCCGAGTATATCAAATACTTTAATTACTACTTTGGATGATTGTGGAACTGAGTATTTTATTTTTGTGCTCGGGTTAAAAGGATTCGGGAAATTATTACTTAAGTTATATTCAGTTGGTATCTTATCAATCTCTTGGTCTTCAACAAATGTAACACCTCCGTTTGTTGTGTGCAGGATTGTTGCACGCCCTCCCACAGCCCAACCGTTATCCGAATCAGTAAAGCTGACACTGGTCAAAGGCCACATTGTTCCACTTGTTTGAGGTATCCAATTCGTTCCTCCATCTGTTGTCTTATAGATTGTTCCCAAAGAATAACTTCCTCCCACTGCCCAGCCTGTGTTTTGGTTAATGAATTGTATAGAAGATAGTGATTCAAAGTTACCTGGTTGATTTGTCCAGTTTGTTCCACCATCTGTTGTCTTATAGATTGTACCACCAGAATAACCCCCTCCCACTGCCCAACCAATATTTTGGTCAATGAAATTAACAGAAAAAAATAACCCGAATGAAATACTTAGTTGACTTGACCAGTTTATTCCTCCATCTGTCGTCTTGAGGATTATCCCCCCTGTTTGTTCATTCCCTCCAACAGCCCAGCCTTTATTTTTATCGATAAAATGTACTGACCGTAAGCTCCCTTGTGTTTCTAACATTTGAGAATCCCAACTTATTCCTCCGTCAGTTGTCTTAAGGATTAAACACCAAGAACTGGTCCAAAAAGGGTGTGCCCCTACAACCCAGCCAGTAGTATCGTCTATGAAATAAATTGAGCTCAAATAGTCATAGTCTGGTTGCGAATGACAGATATTCCAGTTTGCTCCTCCGTCTGTCGTCTTCCATATATTTCCACCCCCTCCCACAGCCCAACCTGTATTAGAGTCAGTGAAATGAACAGAATACAAAGAAAGTGTCGTCCCAATTGTTTTAGAATTCCAGTTTATTCCTCCGTTTGTTGTATTTAATATTATACCATGGTATCC
>JBATTD010000331.1:0-1513 GCA_049670345.1 Ignavibacteriaceae bacterium | reverse complement strand
TACTTGCGCTTAACGCAGTTGTCCATCTTAAAAAAGAGAGCAGCGAAAGAAAACTTTTTCTGAAAGATTTTTATAAAGGATATAAATCGCTCAATCTTAATAATGGTGAGTTGGTTGACTATGTAAGTTTTGATTATCCTGCGGAAAACTCCTACTTCAATTTTGAAAAAGTTTCTCAGCGTACTTACCTCGATATTGCAAGCGCAAATTCTTCAATCTATTTGGAATATAAAAACAATAGCATAATTACTGCTCGTCTATCCGCAGGTGGAGTTGCACCTATTCCACTTTTTCTTAAAAAGACTTCAGATTTTTTGAATGGTAAAACCATTAATGCTGATATTGTAAAAGAAGCTGCCGCTGTTTCACAAGCGGAAATTTCGCCAATTACAGATGCACGAGGATCTGCAGAGTATAAAGCATTACTGCTGAGTCAATTGATCATTGCTCATTTTATAACTTCGTTCCCGGATAAAGTGAAAATGAAAGAGATAGCATGAAGAACCACGATATCGAAAGACACGTTAAGGGCGAATCACAATTCGTTGATGATATTTTAGTTCCTGAAGGTTTGTTGTACGCATCTGTAAGTTATTCAAAAATTGCGCATGGAGAATTATTAAACATTAATATCGAAGATGCAGCCAAAATTAAGGGTGTTAGAGGAATCTTTACTGCAAGAGACATTCCCGGCGAAAACCAAATTGGCGGAATTGTTCATGATGAAGAATTACTTGCAACAGATAGAGTAGAATTCATTGGACAGCCAATTGCAATTGTTGTTGCAGACTCTCAATTAATTGCAATGGAAGTAGCTCGTAAAATAGAAATTGAAGTTAAAGAACTTCCCGTTATTACTGATCCACGTGAAGCTTTTAAAGCAGATCAGTTAATAGTCCCGCCGCGCACATTTAACCTTGGAAATGTTGATGAATGTTGGAATCAATGTGATTATATAATTGAGGGAAGTGCTGAATCGGGCGGGCAGGAACACCTTTATTTAGAAGTTCAGGGTGCATTTGCTTATCCTGTTGAAGGTGGCGGTGTAAAAATTGTTTCGTCCACTCAATCTCCAACCGCTGTACAGCGAGTTGCAGCAAGAATATTAAATCTTCCAATGCACAAAATTGAAGTTGATGTTTTGAGGCTTGGCGGTGCATTCGGCGGTAAAGAAGACCAGGCAAATGCATGGGCAGCTATGACTGCATTAGCTTCATTCAAATTGAATAAGCCGGTTAAATTAATTTTACCACGGCAGGAAGATATGCGAATGACAGGTAAACGTCATCCTTATTCATCCGATTTTAAGATCGGTTTAGATAAGAAGGGTAAGATAATCGGTTACGAAGTTAAGTTTTACCAAAACGCGGGGGCGGCGGCTGATCTTTCTCCGGCAATTCTGGAAAGAACATTATTTCATTGTACTAACAGTTACTATATACCAAATGTTAAAGCAACTGCAATAAGTTGTAAAACAAATCTTCCGCCCAATACTGCGTTCAGAGGGTTTGGT
>JBATTD010000330.1:0-13517 GCA_049670345.1 Ignavibacteriaceae bacterium | reverse complement strand
CAATTGTATGAACCCGGTAAAAAAACATAAATATGTACTTGCAGATATCCACAACCATCCTCATCTGAGCGATTGGATCTGGAATTCTCCTATTGCAACAAAAATACCGATGGCAGCTGATATTGCGCGAGGATTTTTTGATAAAACCGGGACATCGTGGAAGACCTCTCACGAGGCAGGAATCGATTTAATATGTGTATCACATTTCAATTTGTTTGATGAATGGGTAACAATGCCAACAGATCCTAATCCTGTTGCTCCTGCAAATGCCTTTCGAATGATGGATTCACTAGAAAAGGAGTTAGATGGTCCGGAAGCCAAATATACAAAATTGATTCGAACACCTGAGGATTTTAATAATCATTTTAATAATCGGTACAATAAAAGCGATCCGAACTTCCGTATTGCTGTTTTACATTCACTCGAAGGGGGACATGCGCTGGGGGGTAGTTTAGAACCATTGAAAGATTTTGCACGAAAGGGTGTTGTTCTAATAACACTCGGGCATTTTTTCAATAAGGGAATTGCCAGCGCTCCTAACGCAATTCCATTCTTCCCCGATGCTAATAGCCCACGTCCGCACCAGGGTTTGAGCCCATTCGGAAGAGAAGTAATATGTGAAATGGAAAAACTTGGGATTATAGTAGATGTAACACATGCAACTTCCACAGCTTTGGAAGATATTTTAAACGTTTCAACAAAACCGCTAATCGCCACGCACATCACGGCAAAAACACTGGGTGATCATGCATACTCCTTTCATGACGAGCACATTAAAGAAATAGTACAACGCGGAGGTATGATTGGTATACCACTTTATACGTATATGCTTGCAAATTATATAAATGTACAGGAGGTTGAAAAATACGGTTCTCTCAAAGAAGTTGTGCGGACAATCCGGTATGTAGTTAAAATTACTAACTCGTTTAAAAACATCTGCATAGGAAGTGATTTTGGCGGATATATTCCACATCTCATCGATATGAATTCCCTTTGTGAAATTGAAAAGCTTCGAGTGCTTTTGCTCAAGGAGTTTGGTTCTGAAGAAATAGTCGAAGATATATTAGCCAGAAATGTTATTGAATTTATAAGAAATAATTGGAAAAGGAGTATCTGAGAAAGTGATATGTAGTTTAAAATATAAGATGCTTGTATTACTGCTCTTAATATCTTGGCCGGTTGAAACATTCTCTTGGGAAAAAGATGAGCATCAAATATTAGCTGATTTAGTATTTGACTCTACACTCTCTTACTGTGAAATAGAATTTACTGACTCATTGATTTTTTTCCCCGGAAATACAGGCATCATTGAAATTAGTAAATTACTTTTGGATGGTCGTACGTTCGGAAATATTGCTGCTTTTTTTTCAGGAGATGATCTTGCTCAATCGCGATGTCACATGAAGGGATATACAATTATGCAGCAGCTAAAACCTCTTTCAGCTTCATTCATTGATGAAGTTTGGGATATGATTAAAAATGCACCGAATGATATCCAGAGTTTGGAGGTCACTAATCAAAATGTAGTTTTTAACTATCTTCTCTATCACTTAATTGCACTACGATTTGCAGAGCTTTCGCGTAAAGAGATTGGAGGTAATAAACAATCTCTTCAGTATGCACTAATTTATGAAGCAGTGGCACAGAGCTACCTCAGCGATGCTTTCTCGGCAGGTCATTTTTTCCTTCAAGTCTCCGATTTTCTTGCACCACTTAATTATATGAATATTCAAATCGCTCATCATTACTATTCTTTCGAAGGCGCATTTGTAATAGACTCACAGGGAAACAGCTGGCAAGCATTCGGTGATAATCTTTTACAATGGTATCCAACTTCATTCAACCGTGTATTTGAGGCATGTCTTATATCACTACGGGAATTATTTCTTGTGTATTATTCATCGATTAAGAACATTGAAATACCTGGGTATCTTAGCGAATGGGCAAAATTAAATGCCAATGGATTATCACTTGAAGAATTATCGGACCGCTGGGTAACTACTAATAATGGTGGAAAATATTATTCAGAAATCAAAATGCCCTCACTTCTTTGTATCCCTATGCCCCTCTCTGCTTCCTGGAGTGTACGTACCGAAAAACAAGATAAATATGGAATTTATCATCGCAAACATTACCTGCAATTAAGTAACGAAAAATATCATGACCCGGATTTGGATGATATAGACAAAGCGTTTCTATATCCAAGGAGTTCGGTACCAAACTGGATGATACCTGAATTTCTACCAAACGACACTTTGCAAAATATAATTAAATATCATCCTGATGTGGCTTCCGTACGTTTTGTGCAAGACAGATTCATTCCGCCTTCTTATCGGGGCTATCTATTGACAGTTGGTGGTACCTATGTTAACACAAACGATCAAAATACATTTGGTGCCAGCCTGGGCTTTGGATGGGGATTTACAGATGAATTTCTTTTTGTTTTTATTAAACCATCAATCGCTGCAACAGCTATGCAATTGCTTAGTACTAATGGACTGTGGGTATTATCAGCTGAATTTGGAGTTGGAATAAACACACCAATTCTTGACATTTTCAAACCACGCCTGGAAGTTGGATATGCATATGGATTTCAATCACCATATAAAGGAAGCGCCGGTATATTTGCCGTGGGATTGGATTCCAAAACCCTGCCTCTCGGATTTACGTACGCCGGGCTCACTTTTCGTTTCAAGTATCAGGTGATAACTTTTCCTGAACCTCTACATTCTCCAGTAATTGAGATTATTTTACATTAGCTAAAATCCTTAAATTTTCTAAGAATTGAGGTAACATTATTAGTAGACAAAGAAAAAACCGCAGAAAGTTATGAGTCTGAGTTTTTCGCCAAAGGCGGAGCAACAAGTTTACCACGCAAACGGCGGTGCAGGAAACTTTGTCGAGCCAAATAAGATGATTTTACTGCGTTAGTATCCAAACAAAAAAATGGTGCGCTGATAAAATAAGATTAGTTATGATATTTTATGATCTGCGTTAATACTAATAAACCATATTAATTCTGCTTACTATTTAGACATCCGAGCAATAATTAATCGTTTGCACTTCCCTAAATTAAATCTTAGATTTTCATACATTGAAATAAACGGAGATTACGAATGTATAAATTTAATTCATTAGCAATATTGTTCATTATTATTTTGGCTGCTTCCGGTTGCAGTGAAAAAGAAGCCGAACCCAAAGGAACTCCTGAATACATTGCAGAAATTGATCAATGGCATCAGAAAAGAATTGAAAGACTGAAAGATGAAAATGGCTGGCTTACCCTTGTTGGACTTCATTGGCTTAAAGAAGGTGATAACATTTTTGGATCAGATAAGAATAACGATATTGTCTTCCCCGAAAACGCACCGCAAAACATTGGTAAAATTATTTTAAAAGACTCAGTTATTACATTAAATGTAAATGAAGAGGTTAATGTTACAAATGAAGGTAAATCCATTAAAGAAATAAATCTTGAACACGATTTAACCGGCAATCCAACTATTTTAGATTTGGGTTCTTTCAGATGGTACATTATTAAGCGTGGTGATAGATGCGGAATAAGACTGCGCGATATAAATGCGCCTTTAAAAAATAAGTTAGATGGTATTGAAAGATTCCCGGTAAATGAAGATTGGAAAATTACTGCTTCATTCGAAGCATACGATCCGCCCAAAGTAATATCTTTGCCAACACAGCTTGGAACAGTTGAAGAGGAACCATCTCCCGGTGCAGTAGTTTTTGAAAAGGATGAACAAACTTACAGGATTGATGCGGTGGATACTGGTAAAAGATTATGGCTTATCTTTGCAGATGAAACAAGCGGTAAAGAAACTTACGGCGCGGGTAGATATCTGTATATTGATAAACCCGATTCAACCGGAAAAGTAATTGTTGATTTTAACCTGGCTTATAATCCACCTTGCGTTTTTACAAAATTTGCTACCTGCTCATTTCCACCAAAACAGAATTTTCTAAAACTAAAAATAACTGCGGGCGAAAAGATGTGGGAAAAGAATCACTAATACTAAAATTCATTACTACTAATAATTTGTCATGCCGGACTTGATCCGGCATCTTAATCTTCTTTACATACATATAAAGATTCCTTATCAAGCCTGTCTGGTGGTAGACGATCACGGAATAATTTTGTGTTACTTTTCCTTCTCGAATACAGATACCAATCCGTATGCAAGCGCTTCGGGCGGACAGATAAGGTGAGTTCCGCCATCGAATACTTTTGTTTCCATCTTTAAGTTTTCATATCCCTTTTCATCAATCAAAGTCACCATTTCATCTATAGGATTAAAATATTTTTCTTCATCTTCCTCACTTCCCACAGATATAAAAACGTTTGCAGTTATATCATCCATCTTTTCAAATGCGTTCTCTTGAACAACAAATATTCTATATTCATCCCACGATAAGTACGGACTTCCGATGATATAATTGTTAAATAATTCAGGCTCGGTAAATAAAGTATAAATGGCAAACAGACCACCGAGGGAATATCCACTTATCGTTCTATCATTGGCGGTGGCTCTGTATGCACTCTCCATATATGGAAACAATTCTTCTTTAAGAAATTCACGGAACTTTGGTGCCCCACCTGTTCCCGACCTCCCCCCTTTAGAGGAAATGGAATAATCCCTGCTTCTCATATTCCCCTCGTTTTTTTTCAATGCACCATATCCAATTCCAACAATTATTAATTCAGGAACTGTATTCCCAAACTGAAGATATCGCGCTATACTTGCTGCCATACCAAAAGCAACATCTCCGTCCAACAAATACAGAACAGGATATTTTTTATCAGATTTATCATAATCATCCGGCAAGCTTATATACAGATAAAAATCATCAGCAATTATTTCAGATTGAAAAACCTTAACCTGTGTATTGTAAAGATTATCTTTGCCGACTGCATCAGTAACACTCTGGGCATAACCGATTGAGCAGCCCCCAAAAACGACTGTTATAAATATTATTAGTCTTTTCATTTTAATCCTCTTTTAATTCCGTTTTCATTTAAAAATATACAAATCACAAAAACAATTTGATAGGGAAATCCCACACAATTAAATTATGGCAGTTATAATAATAAAAAGATTAAGAATTGAAACATCCCTGGAGCGGACTAAAAAATATTCCACGTAACATCTGGTTGCTCTCAACAGCGTCATTAATAAACCGTATGGGTATGATGGTTCTCCCGTTTATTGTGCTATATGCGGTTGAAGAGTTGAACGCTTCTCCCTCAGAAGCAGGAATTGTTCTTGCGGTTTATGGAATTGGTTCGCTCATTACTAGTCCATTCGCTGGAAAGCTTAGTGATAAATTAGGCGCCGTAAAGCTAATGGAAATTTCTCTTATTCTTACCGGAGTTTTTCTATTTGCTTATTCTATGGTTACAGATTTGTATTTGTTTATCCTGCTCAGTTTTATTTATGCTGTAATATCTGAAGCATTTCGCCCTGCAAGTATGTCCTTTATCTCCAATAATATTGAATCTGAAAGAAGAAAAACCGCCTTTGCACTACATCGTCTTGCTATAAACCTGGGAATGAGCATTGGTCCGGTGTTGGGCGGAATATTAAGCCAGATAAATTTTTCGCTTTTGTTTTACTTTGATGGGACAACTTCGCTTATGGCTGGTTTCTTTTTAATTGCAATAAGATTAAAATCACGGCGTGTATTACCAGAACCTGAAGCAATCGATGGGGAAGCAGTTAAAGAAGGCAATACAATATCTCCTTTCAGGAATAAAAAATTCATTTACTTTATGCTTGCTTTAATTCCGGTTTTAATAATTTTCTTTCAGCATATTGGTGCCTTGCCCTTATTCTTTGTTGAAGAAATTGGATTGTCAAAATCTACTTTTGGATTTTTAATGGCAACCAATACTGTTTTGATCATTCTAATTGAAGTTCCGCTTAACGATTCTATGCGTTTATGGAAAGCCTGGAAAGCACTTACTCTTGGATCATTTTTAGCCGCACTTGGTTTTGGTATGATGGCCTTTATCACACAAACACCGTTTCTTGTTTTATCAATTATTATATGGACTTTTGGGGAAATGATTGTTTTCCCAACAGCCGGAGATTATGTGGCTCAGGTCTCACCTGAAAACAGGCGGGGAGAATATATGGGATACTTTCAGATGGCGTTTAGTTTTTCTTTTATGGTAGGACCGCTTGTTGGAAACAGAGTATTTGAAAACTTCGGTTCTTTTTCGCTATGGATTGGTTGTTTTGTCCTTGGATTAATATCGGCCTTAATGATGATAAGGTTGAAAAAAGATACTTTTATAAAGAATTGAATCAAAGATTACTTCCTAATTGTTTTTTTGTTTTGTAATTATATACCATTGTAATTTTAATTTAATTTTAAAGATATTTAATGTACCAACCCCGCTTAATTGGTTATAGAATAAAAAATGTATTACAGGCAGCACTAATAGGCGCTATCTTCGGCACACTGCTAGGATTTATTACCAGCTTTTTAGATCTTCTTCATCCTGCAGGACCAATGCTGAGAGGATTAATTATGGGATTCATTATAGGATCTAACATTGGTTTTTTTGAAGAGGTTGTTTATTTCTACAAATTGAGAAGAAAACCATATCTTTTATTACTATCGATACGAACAGCCATATATTCATTCACCCTGCTCTTTTGGTTGGTAATTGTTAATGCTGTTTCACTTACAATATTTGGAAACAATTCTTTTGAAAATGCATTTGTATTTTATCTTTTTGAAGCATCATTCGATAGAGATATAATAATGGTTACACTAGCAATACTTACAATAATTTCTCTGCTGCAAATTAAAAGACTCCATAGCAAAGGTGATCTAACTAAATTTATTCTCGGTGTCTATCACAGCCCTAAGGAAATTGAGAGAATCTTTCTTTTTATTGATCTCAAATCATCTACTTCTATTGCTGAAAAACTTGGCAACATTAAGTACAGCGAATTTCTAATAGACTATTACTATGACATCACCGATGCCTTATTAATGGCAGAGGCAGAAATATATCAATATGTCGGTGACGAAATTATTTTATCATGGCCTTTTAATAAAGGGATTCAGGATGCACGATGTATTAATTGTTTTTTCGATATAAGAAACACAATTGAACTATTGAAAGATAAGTACCTAAAACGATATGGTGTTTATCCGGAATTTAAAGCTGGATTGCATGGAGGAAAGGTAGTGGTTACCTGGATTGGGGATATTAAAAAGCAAATTGTATATCATGGTGATGTATTAAACACTACTTCAAGATTAGAAGCTGAATGTAATCGTTACAATCAATCTTTGTTATTATCGGAATTTATTTTAGATAGTCTAGAGCTACCTGCTTATCTTGGAGCAAATTTTATCGATGAGCTACAATTAAGAGGTAAAGAGAAAAAGATAAAGATCTTCAGTTTAGATATAATAAAAAGCCCCGATAAAACCGGGGCTCAATAATTTATTCAAAACTTTATCAGGTTTGTTTGTTTTTAAATAACCTTTTTCTATTCATATATCCAAGACCAGCAACGGCTAATACAGCAACTAAAACATACACCCAGTCAAAGGATGAGGGTGTTAACCTCCCTTTCCAATCAGAAATTTTATCTTCAATCTTACGATGTTGTATAACATCTAACATTTCGTTATCAATTAAATATGGTATCCAGTTAGGGGTTATAAATTTAAACCATGTGCTGTCTGAAAATGAGGAGTAAGTAAGGTTTGATTCTTCAGAACTTTTTACGCCAATGTTTTTAATTGCATCATCAATAAATGAGGTAAGCACATTTGTAAACTCCTCACTGTTTGTAAATTCTATCAGATTGATGTTGTTGTATGCAAATTCCTCTCTAATGTTTCTCCATACTTCTTGCTCAAGAGTAAAATCCCACATTGAAAAGAGAGAGTCAATCTCTTTTATCTCATTGCTTTTTTTGTTTTTCCCGGCATAAATATCAACTAGCTTAGCACCGGTATCCTGCCAAAATTTTGCAAACTGATTTTGTTGTTTCTTTATCTCTGTAAGATCACTTGATTCCAGAGTAGTTAACTCTAAAAATTTTATATGATCCAGCAACGAAAGTTTAACATTCGATAGAACATTATTATTTTCCGCTTCAATATATATTGTGTTTCTTTCTTGCGAACTTAATTGAGTTTGTTTCATCATTGGCTGCGGTATAAGACTATCCACAATACTGACTATCAATTCATCTCTTTTTCTTAATGATCTTTTTAATTCCCTTACCACTTCTTCAAGCTCAGTAATATTGTTAACATCTTTTTTATTTGAGTATTCAAACTCCTGAATTTTGTTCATCAGTTCTGTGTTTCGTTTGTTTAGCAATGCTATCTTTTCCTTCAATTGCAGGTTTTCTGTTTGAAGAATATCAATAGTCGTAAAGTTCTGGTTTCTTATTACAAATGACATATTCAATTTTTCGAAAGTTTTATCAAAATTATCCGGGTACAAGCTCTTGTCTAAAAGTGTTTTGTGTTCAACGTATTCATTTCTAAACCTGTCAATGTCTGCAACTATTGAATTTAGCTCTTCAAGAGTTTTCGCTTTAATAATTTTTTCTTCAAACTGCTTACGCTTTTGTTTGAAACTTTGGGATATTTCGTAATCGGATTGAGCATATAGTTGATTTGTAAAAACTAACAGAATAAGTGAAAGTATAACTTTATTCAGAGAAGAATTATATTTCATTTTTTATTCCTATCTATTCCGTTATTTGTTAAATACAGGCTTTTACCACCGTCAATTAATTCAATATACGGTGCGCGTTGATTTAATGCCGGGTCTTTTAATCCAAATCCAGATATAAAAATTTTATTGAGTAATACCATCGAACCATTATCCATTTGAAACACGTAAACATTTTTAAACATCTCTGCAGTGATAAAATAATAACCGTTTATATCACGAAGTATCCTTATTTTTTTACCTTCATATGCCGAGGAATCTTCTGTTTCTTCGAAAAACAAACTTTTTGTATCAAAGCTCATTGAATATCTGTCGTCACTTACTTTTCCATTTTCATCAACAGCAATTACAGATTCTACCGGCCAGGCAAAATCTGCCTGCTGCAATTTAAGTGTTGAACAAGCGGCTGCAATTACGAGCAAAAGAAAAGGAAGTATATTAATTAATTTCATTTAACCTCCGAATAAAAAATTAACATGATTAAACTTAAGAAAATATTAGTAAAATTGTTTCTTAAAGACGCGGATAAAAATTTTGCCTTTTCGTTCATTGCTAATCAAAACCTTTTTCTTAAAGACTTATCGGGATTCAGGGACGATGAAAATAATCTCAAAATATAAGTGTGGCAATGATTGCTCAATTACGAACTGTAGTATAAAAACAATTTGGATCAGATTCCCAAATATGAATCAGAAGGAATGGTGAAGTACAATTGTCTTTGCAAAGAATTAAATACCTTTACTAAGGCACTTCCGGGAATGCCAGAGATACATCCCTCGAATTTCTTATAACAATCAAGTTAATCATATTTTTCAGTTTTGGTCTGTTTATTGATATATTTATATATTGAATTCTCTGGATACTAGATAAAAATGATTGTGTTTATCTAAATAAATTTATAGGTTTTGTTTCCTTAAAAAAATATTCAGCTAAAACTTTAATACTTAAGGAGTTATGTGGCAAAAAAAATAGCTATAAGTATTCCGAAGGGGGGCGTGGGAAAAACAACAACTGCCGTTAATCTTGCTGCGGGATTTGCTATTGCTGAGAAAAAAACTCTTCTCATCGATTTTGACCCTGCGGGAGCCTGTGCACTCTCTCTCGGTTTCAATGAGGCGAATACGCATGGTGATATCTTTCAGGTTTTTAGCTTTACTAAATATATTGATGCTGTTGTTCATAAAACCGAACTTCCTCATTTAGATTTCATTCCTTGTCAAATAAACACTTATGATCTTGAAGAACGGATAAACAGACTAAGCCGGAACATCTACCTGTTTTCAAATATACTGGATCAGCAGGCGCTTACCGAATATGATTTTATTATTATTGATTGTCCGCCCTATATGAAAGGTTTAACAACTGTTGCATTGGCTGCTGCCGACTCTGTTTTAATACCTCTCCGTGCGGGACAATTTTCAGTTGCCGCAGTAAAGAAAATGTTTACTCAAATTGAGTGGGTGAAAGCAACCATAAACAGCGAATTGAGAATTGAAGGTATTCTGTTAAATATGTATGAGCCGAATACAAAAGCATGGGCTCTTACAATTAAAGCATTAAGCAAGCACTTTAGAGAATACTTATTCGAAACAGTTATACCAAAAAGTATTGCTATTTCCGAAGCTGAATTTTACGGAAAACCCTCAATGCTGCATGATATGAAATCAAAGGGTGCGATAGCATATTTAAAATTAACTACGGAAATATTAGATAAAAATGCCAACCCAAATATCTACAGACTCAACCAGGCAGATTACATTCAGCAGGAGAATAAATAATATAGTAGAGCAAGCAGCTATGTATTAAAGGCAAAGACTGCTACAAGAATTTGGAGGCTACTCCTATGGTAAAGATTAATATACAATGCTCTTCATGCAAAAAAACAAATATCTTTTATAATATTATGATTCTCGTCAGCACGTAAATTATCACTCCGGGAATTGTAAGCGGGCAATAGTCGGCGGTTAAATCAATCATCGAAAAATCAAGTAAACTCTATCTTTAATAATCATAAAATTCAGGCACTCCACTTGAACTTTTTACTATAATGAGGGATATTTACATTTAAAATTATCTTATACAAATGATCAATAATTATAACAGCAGGACAGCACAATGAAAAGAAAACATTTTTTCTTTTATCATGTTGTTATTTTTATAATTGCTCAAATCGCATGGCTGTCACTAATTGGTTTGTGGATATATTGGTACGTTTATAATTATATAGTATATAAAGAAGTTGGTGATCGGGTTTCTCCTGAAGTTAGTTATGATATTACAAATGTTGGTCCTTTTGTAATTGGTTTGGTTCTGTTAGTCGGATTATCTTTAATAACCATTTGGATATTCCGGCATTTAAATGTTCAGCTAAGATTAACAAAACTCTACGATACTTTTATCAGTAATGTAACACACGAGTTAAAGTCACCATTATCATCTATCCAGCTTTCACTCGAAACACTGAAAACAAGAGATGTGCCACAGGAAAAACAAAAGGAGTTTGTTGGCATGATGATAAAAGATGTGAACCGGCTGACAAGACTGATCAATTCAATTCTCCAAATCCCGGCGCTCGAGCAAAAAAAATTCGCATACTCTTACAAGGTATATTCAGCAGGCTCAGCAATAAAACAAATATTAAATGAATCTATAGAACAGTTTCGTTTACCAGCCGATGCTATTAATATTAAAGAGAATGCGGTCTGTGAGTTTGTTATTGATATAGACGGTTTGAAAACAGTTTTTGATAATTTAATTGATAATGCTGTAAAATATTCATTACAACCGGCTAAAATAAATGTAAACATTAGATGTAATACACAAAAAGTTGTTATCGAATTTACTGATAACGGAATTGGGATCGCCCCTAAAGAACTGAAGAAAGTATTTAACAAATTTCATCGCGTTTATCATCAAAACATCCCGAATGTAAAAGGAACAGGATTGGGCCTTTATCAGGTAAAGGAGATAATAAATAATCATGGCGGAAATATTTATATCTTTAGTGAAGGTGATGGTAAAGGGACAACATTTAATATTGAATTGCCAATTTATAAAGTATTTAAAAAACGATTTTTAACCAAACTGCTTAAGCAAAGTGAGCAAAAAAAACAACTGGAAATAATTAATGAATAACAGCACTTTCGAAAAGTACAAAATTCTATTGGTTGAGGATGAAGAAAACCTTGCGATAGGTTTGCAGTACAATCTTACTGAAGAAGGATACATTGTTGAGTTAGCTAAAGACGGCAGAGAAGCATTAAAACTTTTTGAAGCGAAGAAGATAGATTTAATTATCCTCGATATAATGATACCTTATATCGATGGATTCGAAATAGCCCGCAGAGTGCGAAAGAAAGATCCTCAAATGCCAATACTGATGTTAACTGCAAGGACAACCGGGGAAGATAAAGTAAAGGGATTAGAGTTAGGCGCGGATGATTATATTACAAAACCATTTCATCTTGAAGAACTGCTTTTGCGGTTAAAGGGAATGCTTAAACGTAAAACGTGGTATAAAGATGTTACTTCCGACAAGCCGTTGGTTAGTTTTGGGAAGAACAAAATCAATTTTGAAAACCTTGGCTGCAGCAATGAAAAAAACGATTTCAAGCTTACCCCTCAGGAAGCAATGGTAATGAAATATTTGATTCAGAATAAAGGAAAGATAGTATCACGCAAAGAACTGTTGGAAAATGTATGGAATATGAATCCGGATATTGAAACACGCACAGTAGATAATTTTATAGCAAGGCTAAGAAAATATTTTGAAGCTGACCCCTCAAAGCCTGTTTATATTAAAAGCGTGCGCAGTGTAGGTTATATGTTTGAAGATTAAGGAAACTTCTGATCCGGGTTTAACAATACCATTGCAGTAATCATACTTAATATTAATAACACAACTCCTGGTATATACTTAATCAATGGATGATTTGCTTTAAAATGTTTGTAAAGTGCAGAAGTGGATATATAAGTAAAACCAATGCACGCATAAAATGCAAATTTTGGGATGAACAATGCCACAACACATAAAATTTCAATCATTCCTATAAGAATCATCGCCAGTCGGTTTAAATTAAAATCTTTAAACACCTCTTTCATGGGTTTAATCCCAAAAATTTTCATTGCTGCAAGGAGTAGAAATACAACCGCCAAGATTGTTTTTAGAATGTCCTCTGTATTACTCATAAAATCATTTTTTTGTTATCTAGTTGAAGAAATCCGAATCATATAGTGCTCTATAAGTTGGAGATATCAAAATGGTTAAAAAATTCTTCTGATGCAAACTATTTAAACACAGGATTTACTTCCGAATTAAAAAAACAAAAAGAAAATGCCGCAATTAAGTACCGAATCCAAAAAAAAGATAATAATAGGAAATTTATTTCGGTATTGGACAACGACTCTCATATCATTCCCTGTAAGTCGTGCTTCATTAACAACCGGTTATTAGTGCTCTAACATTATATAAAATTTATTTTTTCGTGATTTTTCCGTGATATTATAAAACTAACTTTTCTCCTGATAAAATTTCATTAACAATAAGCAGGAGAAATAATGAAAAGACTAATTTTGATTTGGGAAATCTAAATTATTGCCTTCTTCGGATGTTCAGAGGAAGAGACACCAATACAAAATCCACCAGCATCTTCCAAACTAACTCTTAACATAAACGGTTTGGAAGATCTTGGCGCAAATGCGGTATATGAGGGATGGATAATTATTCCAGGAACGGCTAAGACCGGAGGCGCTGCCGCCGAAACCGCTATATCCACAGGAACATTTACTG
>JBATTD010000329.1:0-15789 GCA_049670345.1 Ignavibacteriaceae bacterium | reverse complement strand
GCTTAAGGTTCGTCACTCAAATAATAAATCTTTGGCAGATTTCATGCGCGAAAAATTGGGAACTATTTCTACAATTACATCTACCAAAACGATCATCGTTCTTGATACAGTAAAAGAAACCTGCAGTCTTAAGTTACCCGATACAAAAGATTAATCACTAAACCCAGGAGGTACTATGGGAAATCTAAGCAACAACATAAAAATAACTTTAGCATTTGCTGTTATATATATTGTATGGGGAACAACTTTTCTTGCAATACGATTTGCGCTTGAAACCATACCGCCGTTTATGATGGCGGGCTTACGATTCACCGTTGCGGGGGTGCTTCTTTTTGCCTGGGTTTATTTCCGCAATCCTGTAAAAATAAAACTGAGGCATCTTAAACTTCCGGCAATCACGGGCCTGTTAATGATATTCATCGGGCATGGAAGCCTTGCATGGGCGGAGCAGTTTATTAGCTCGGGATTCGCAGCACTTTTATGTTCTGTCATCCCCGTATGGATGGTAGTTTTAAGTTGGGTTCAGTCGCGCACCAATAAACCCGATAAACTAACTGTAGCAGGAATAATACTGGGTATTACAGGTGTTGCTCTCTTAACCGTAACCGGAAATCAATTTTCGATAAGTACCACAATAGGCAGCGGCATGATTATTTTCAACATTTTACCGCTTTTGTTAAGTGGAATAATCTGGTCTTATGCCTCAATTAAATCACGTGAGTTCAGCAAGGAGCTGCCGCTTCTTTACTCTGTAAGTGTACAGATTTTATCTGGCGGAACAGCTCTTTTGTTACTCGGCATTTTCCGCGGTGAGGCTGCAGAACTATCTGCTACTTCTATCTCTTTTATTTCCATCGCTTCTATGGTTTACTTAGTATTTTTTGGAACAATAGTAGCTTATTCATCTTATGTTTGGTTGTTAAAAGCAAGCACACCAGCAAAGGTTGGAACTTATGCATTCTTCAATCCCTTAATTGCAGTCTTTCTCGGATGGCTTATTATAGATGAGCCTGTAACTACAGTGATGATAATAGGTGCTGCAGGGATACTTGTATCTGTGCTCTTAATTAACAAACCGTTTCAAAATAAAAAACTGCCGAAGATTTTCATTCCAAAGAAGAAAACACTTCAGCCCGAGCCGAGAGGTATCTGCTGTGAAGAAGCAGCTTGATTAGCTAATACCAAATTCGGTTTACGGGAAAAATATTTCAATAGTTTAAATCAGGATGCTTACGATGAAAATCAGTAGCATCCTGGTATTTTTTTGCAACCGCAATTATAGTTCCTTCATCAAAAAGTTTTCCAATAAAAGAAATACTGGTTGGTGTCCCTTCATCAGAAAAACCATTTGGAATAACAACGCATGGATGACCTGTTAAATTAGTAAGCAAAAGGTTATCACCCTCCCACGAGGGAGCAATATAGAGATCAACTTCTTCAAATAATTTTTGCATTTTATTAATTAAAAGCGTTCTTATCCGGTTGGCATTTATATATTCAACTGCTGGAATGAAACGCGATGTACGAAAAACATTTGGCCATGCATTTTTAATTTGCCTTACAAGCAAGTCATCTCTGTTGCTGCGCGTTAAATCATCAAATGCAGCACCGGCTTCTGCGGAAAGTATAAATGATAGCGAGTTAACATCAACATCGGGCAATTCAATAGGAATTAATTCTGCACCAAGCTCTTTTAATTTTGCAAGAGTTAGAGAATCGTTTTTGTGAAATGCATAATCCTTATCAAAATCATTTTTTAAATAACCTATCTTTAACATGCTTAAATCTATTCCAGGTGAATAATTGAAAGGTACATCGTACAATGTGGGATCGATGCCATCCTTACCGTGAATAGCATCAAACACAATTGCAAGGTCTTCTGTATTTCGGCATATCGGACCAATCTTATCCATCGACCAGCTTAATGCCATTGCACCTGTTCTGCTTACTCTTGCGTAAGTTGGACGTAATCCAGTTACACTACAAACTGTTGAAGGAGAGACAATTGAACCCCATGTCTCAGTGCCAATTGCAAAAGGAACTAATCCGGCTGAAACGGCGGATGCGGGCCCCGCAGACGAACCGCTCGATCCTTTTTCGGTATTCCACGGATTCCTTGTTTTACCTCCGAACCAAACATCGCCCCAGGCAAGCGCGCCCATAGTAAGTTTTGCAACAAGCACTCCTCCGGCTTCTTCAAGTCTTTTTATAACCGTTGCATCTTCATTTATCATCTGCTCTTTGTATGGTTCAGCGCCCCATGTTGTTTTATAATCTTTTGTGGCAAGTAAATCTTTAACTCCAAACGGAATGCCATGAAGTAATCCCCTGTATTTTCCTGCTGCTAATTCTTCATCCATTAATTTTGCCTGTTCCATTGCACGTTCTTCGGTTAAAATTATTACACAGTGAAGTAAGGGATCATATTTTTTTAATCGCTCTAAAAAATACGCTGTTAATTCCACCGAAGAAATTTGTTTGGTCTTAATAAGATGGGCTAACTCACCAATTGAGTAATATGCAAGTTCATCTCTGTAAGATGGTAGCTTCGTTTTGGAGTAATCACTAAATTTTAACTGTTCTTGTGAATCGGTAAATTTGAAATTATTCGGAACCGGATTGAATAGTAATGAAGGCATTACACTGTTATCGAGATCAACATTACGGATCTTTAAGTAATTTTCAAGATTATCATTTAAATCATCAAGCATAGAATCACGTTCAGATGCTGTAAAATCAAAACCGATCAACTTTTCTGCAAGAGTAATTTCGTTTTTTGTTATTGATTCATCTTCAGAAAAAATAAGAAAACAGGAAAAGAGAACAATCGGGAAAAGTATGATTAGTTGTTTTTTTATTAATGTATTCATAATAATTCCTTTTTTTATTGGAACACAAAATTATAATAAGCGTTAATATAGTATCTGAAAACTAAATGAAACATAAGATTTTTTTGATAACAAAGTTACTACCGGATTAAATTTTATTTCACGCACAAACCGTTACGATTAATTGTAGTGTGTAAATTTTGATATAAAAGAAATAATAGAGGACGTTGCCAGGTTATGGACAGAAAACCTTCTTTCTGTTCTTCTTTAATAAATTTGTCGTAGCTGAGTTATATAATTATCGTTTACAATTAAGCATTATGGTGTTATCTTATTCCGTAAAAAGGGGATTGTTATGAATAATAAAACTTTAACGAGATGATAAAACAATTTAGAAAAGAAAGAGGCTGATCGTAGGCAGAGCTTGCAGAAGTTGCATCTTTGAGTATCCGGACAATACAATGCGCAGAAAATCTTGCCCCCATTAATTTATTTTCCGCTTAACCTTACCTGATTATTAAATTGTGATCGCCGTCCAGTTTCTTACCGAAGTGTTCTTCATACATCTCTTTATACTTCTTAAATAACTCGTCAGGAACAGGTTCACCATTAATAATCATTTCGTTCTTGTTTAAGTCCAAATCAATATCATCGTCTTTATTATCTATTAAGCCATCGGATTCTAATTCTTCTCTCAGATCGTCCATAAAACCATCAAGTTTATCAAGTTCGGTATCGAGGTCCTTTAAATCAAATTTTAGATCTTTTAATTCCTCTCTTAGTCCTTCCATTTCTTCTTTAAAATTATCCGTATCAAATTCGAATGAATATTTTTGTTCCTTCAGATCTTTTTTTAACTCCTCCATACTTTTTCTGAACTCTGCATCATTAAACTCGAATTTTAACTTTTCAAAATCTAACTCACTTAACTCTTTTTTGAGTTCTTCCATTCCTGCTTTAAATTCTTTGTTATCAAAATCGAATTCAAACTTATAAGATTTTATTTTTCCGAGTTCCTTTTGAAGCTCTTTCATTTCTTCATCAAATACATCCATATCAATATCTATATCGAACGTGTCTGCAGCTAAATCCATTGCTGCGATTTCGTTTTGCAGTGTACTATTTTGTTCAAGTTCTAAATAATTATTTGATGAATTACTTTGGTGGGTTAGGTAATAATCTGAAGCACTCATAAGAATGAAGCCCGGACAAACAAGCACGATTAGGAGAATTGCCACTATTAAAAATGTAGATTTAGTTTTCATGTTTTTTCCTCTTTTATTTGTTATTGCTATAATTGAGACGTGATGAATAAAGAAATGTTCTTGTAAAGTTTTAGTGAAGTTAGGAATGCTCAAAATCAAGGATATGCGGTAGAATGGCTATTCGGGAAAAGTTTTAAAAGCTTATTTCCAGAAGCCGTATTTTTTTATATGACGATAAGCCATATAACCAACTGCTGCGGCTTGTGCCAACCCCAACACATATCTTACAGGATCAATTTTAGAGTTCTCTAAGTAACAGTTATAAAATGGCAGCAAATAATGATTCATCTCATTAGCGCTGCTGGTGCTGAAAGTGATTGGATATGATAACGCAAGCTCTGTACGAAGTTGTAAATTTTCATTAGTACCTTCCGGAAGCTGCTCCGATTCAGCTATTGAAAATTCAAAAGACAGGTACAAATCATAATCATCATAGTGGTATTTCATTAAAGGATTTATTCCCTGATATCTAAACACAGTATCTGTCACAGAGGGAACAAGAACATCTTCTGTCTGTGCAAATAATCGACCAGGTAATAGAGTAAAAATTGCAATTATAAATGGTAATTTCATCATAGAAAAAATTAATCCAACTATGCTTTAAATCCCGCTTTAATTAATAACATAACCCAACTCTATTTCCCGAATTTCTTAGTGGTGAATTGAGAATTATTAAAATTTCTCCGGCACAAAATTCTGATCTTCAATAGGCGGCCTTACGTACCCAACCCTTTTTTGCCGGGGTGGAAGTTTAATAGGTTTTGGTTTTATATCTTGATACGGAATCATGCTAAGCAAATGACTGATGCAGTTTAACCTTGCACGTTTTTTATTATCAGCATTTACAACATACCATGGGGCCTGCTTAATATCGGTGTGAGCAAACATAATATCCTTTGCTTTGGAGTATTCCATCCACCTTGCTCTTGACTGGAGATCCATATCGCTAAGCTTCCATCTTTTGGTTCTGTCTTTTATCCGGTACTGAAATCTTCTTTCCTGTTCTTCATCGCTTACAGAAAACCAATATTTTATAAGCTTAATACCGGAACGGACGAGCATTCTTTCGAATTCAGGGCTGGAGCGTAAAAATTCACGGTGTTCATCTTCTGTACAGAAGCCCATAACAGTCTCAACACCAGCACGGTTATACCAGCTTCTATCGAATAATACCATTTCTCCAGCCGCTGGCAAATTAGGAATATACCTTTGAAAATACCATTGGGTTTTTTCTTTTTCGGTGGGAGTGCTAAGCGCAACAACTTTACAGACACGGGGATTAAGTCTTTGTGTTATTCTTTTAATTACCCCCCCTTTACCTGCGGCATCACGTCCTTCAAAAAGAACGACGGCTTTTAAACCTTTTGTTTGAATCCACCTTTGAAGTTTTACCAATTCTACCTGGAGTAGGTTAAGCTGTTTCTCATATTCTTTTTTAGTCAGTTTGTCTTTTTTCTTGTCGGGCTTAATATCAGAATAAACAACATTTTTTTCTTCTTTTGTTTTGATCTTTTTCTTCTTAGTCACTTACTCCTCCGTATAATGTTTTACAAACGATGGTAAATTGCTCTATTCTAAACTGAATTATTTCAAACATAAAAAGACAATATTTTTGTTTATGAAACCTGATTTTCCGTTACACGAATATTAATATTTTTTTGCCTGAGCATATTTAAAATTCGATCGTTATAACTGGGAATAGCCCCAATATATTCCGGCGGAGAGATTCCCTTATTCTTCATATTACCCTCAAGAAGCAACCTTGCTACGGCTGTACATGTATAGCCGGTTGTACGCGCCATTGAAGAGATGCCTGTCTCACGATCAAACCTGTCAAATATTTCATAAACATATTCTTTTGTTTTGTCTGCCTCTTTGCCTTTAATTACTAATTTCATTATTGTAAACTCATCTTCATCCTTCTGGGGTTTCCAGTGCTTAAAGAGCAGCTTTGATGTCAAATCAACAGGTCGGATAGCATGTTCGTTTATCATTATTTCCTCATCACTGAAAAATCCCGAATCCCTGAAGACCTTCATTAGTTCCTTGTGCCCGGGATAGCGCATAGTTTTTTCAATCATGTTTGGAATTTCCATAGTTTTAATTAATGTTCTTAACCCGTCAGTATTAAAAGCTTCGAGAGTACCGACCTCATCGAATTCGATTAATTCAGGATCGGAGAGTGCTTCCACTGTTACAATTTTCCCATTAGATACATACCTTGCCGGTCGAATGTACTCCTGTATAACATCGCCGGGAGAGAAAAACGCTTTATACTCAAACGGCCATTTTCTTTTATAAGGTAAGCCGCCCACATAACATTCGTATGATTCAACTTCCATCAGTTCATTATGGTACCCCAGAATAATGTTACTTAACCCGGGGGCAATTCCGCAATCTAAGATTGCCGTAACACTCATGTCTTTTGCTAACTCTGTCAACTCAAACGGGTCACGTTCAAAAAAAGATATATCAACTACATCTACGCCTGCTGAAATTATTGCCTGTAAAGTTTCAAACCCGATTTTACCGGGAACAGCACTAATCACTAATCTGTAGTCTTTAACAAGCTCACTTATCTTACCGTCTTTCGATAAATCATTTACAACTGTTTTGAAGGGATATAATGATTTCAAGTATTTAAGCCGTTTTGTATTTATGTCTGCAACAGTAACATCAAACTCATTGCAAAGATCAGATGCAATAGCGCTGCCAACCATGCCTCCACCAAGCACCAGGATTTTTTTCATAGAATCATCTTTCTGAAATATTTAAGAGCGATTATATTGAAATCCCTTATTTACCAACGGCTTATTCTCCTGCCCAATCTCGAATCAAATTTTTATCTTCTTGTGTAAGATTTGCATCTGGATGCAGTATACGATATTTCCATAATGGCATATTTCCTTTTTCAATTTCTTCCCAAATTTCCTCTTTCATTTTTACTTTATCCTTACGGGAAAGATTTCCCCATTTGGAGAAATTGAGATGTGATCTTCCATCTTCCACATCGCTGGAAACAAGCCATGATACCGGGGCTATGTTTGAATACCAGGGCCATTCGGTTTCGTGGGAGTGACAATCGTAACATGATTTTTTAAAAACCGACATTACTTCCAAAGGTGCATCCAAGCCGGCAGTTATAGGCGGATTTGTTCTACTTGCAGGAATGAACTGAATGATAATTATTATTGCAGCCATTAATATTATTGCTATTTTCAATTTGCTCATTTATTATCCATTAATTTTTTTATAGTCCCGCTTGAATTTCTTTCTTGATTCCTTTTTCCCGTACTTCTTAATATAAGCTTTGGATATTATGCAATCTTCACAAAATTTTCCGCAGCAATCTTCCCAGCTTTGTTTAGTAAAATTCTTTCTGATCTTTGCCATTAAAATATAGTTAGCAACCAGACTAACCTGATAGCTTTTTTAATAATTGTTCGGATGTTTTAACAATATTCTCAACTGAGAATCCATAGTTTTCAAATAATATTTTATAAGGCGCCGATGAGCCGAATTTATCTACACTTATTGATTCGCCGTAATTGCCAACATATTTATCCCAACCTTGTGCTACACCTGCTTCAACAGATACTCGTGCTTTTACTTTTGATGGTAGAACTGTTTCTTTATATTCTTTGCTTTGCATTTCAAACAATTCCCAGCTTGGAAAGCTTACAACTCTTGTTTTAATGCCCGTGTCATTCAACTTATCTGCTGCCTCCATGGTGATTGAAACTTCCGAACCGGTTGCCATAAGAATTATTTGCGCTACACCATCACAATCTTTAATAATATATGCACCCTTGCCCAAGTTAACTGCGGGGGAAAGAACTGATCTATCTAAAACAGGGATCTTTTGTCTTGTAAGTATCAAAGCAACCGGGCTACCTTTGTGTTCTAATGCTGCTTCCCACGCCTCAACCGTTTCGTTTGCATCGGCGGGGCGCATAACAACCACTTTAGGTATTGCTCTTAATGCAGCGATGTGTTCAATTGGCTGGTGCGTAGGTCCATCTTCGCCAAGCCCAATGCTGTCGTGAGTAAAAACATAGATTACTTTTATACCGGAAATTGCTGCTAAGCGAATTGCCGGACGAAGGTAATCTGAGAATACAAGAAATGTTGCGCCGTATGGAATAATTCCCCCATACATTGCCATTCCGTTTAACAAGCTTGCCATTCCATGTTCTCTTATACCAAAATGAAAGTTCCTTCCAGCTCTGTTAGTCGCAGAAAAATCAGTTTCATCTTTCATTAAAGTATTTGTAGAAGGTGCAAGATCTGCAGAACCGCCTATTAATGTTGGAAGTACTTTTTCAATGGAATTGATAACGTTACCAGATGCGCTTCTTGTTGCGATGTTTGCGCTCACATCTGTAAATGAAGGCAGTTTTGATTTCCACTCATCGCCAAAATCGTTATTCATAATTTTTAAGAACTGTTCAGCTTCTGCCGGATATTTATTTTTATATTTATCAAACATTTTATTCCATTCATCTTCGGCATTTTTTCCTTTAGTTTTTATATCAGAAAAATGTTCTGTCACTTCTTCGGGAATAAAAAACGGTTCTTTCCCCGTCCAATTTAAATTTTTCTTTGTCAGCTTTACTTCTTCTTCGCCAAGTGGTGAACCGTGCGCTGCAGCGGTATCCTGTTTGTTCGGGCTGCCATAACCGATATGAGTTTTGGTTATAATTAATGTTGGCTTGCTGTTTTCGTTTTTTGCATCATTTATCGCTTTATCAATCTGGTCGAGATCATTTAAATCGCTAATATGAATTGTCTGCCAATTGTAAGACTCAAATCGTTTCTGTATATCTTCCGAAAAAGTTAATGATGTGCTGCCTTCGATAGAAATATTATTATCATCATAAAAGAAAATAACTTTGCCAAGTTTAAGATGCCCAGCAATAGAAGCCGCTTCGTGTGAAACTCCTTCCATTAAATCACCATCACTGCAAATACCATAAATGTGATGATCAAGAATTTTCATATCATCCTTATTAAACATCGCGGCAAGATATTCCTGGGCAACAGCCATTCCTATAGCATTAGCAAAGCCCTGCCCCAATGGTCCTGTGGTGGTTTCAACACCGGCAGTTAATCCAAACTCCGGATGACCTGGAGTGATGCTTTCCCACTGCCTGAAGTTTTTTAATTCATCTAAAGAAATATCATATCCGCTTAGATGAAGAATTGAATACAACAGCATGCTGCCATGACCTGCTGATAAAATGAATCTATCCCTGTTTAACCACTCTGGGTTTAGGGGATTATGATTCATATACTTTTTATATAGTCTATATGTTATTGGCGCACATCCCATCGGCATTCCGGGATGACCGGAATTTGCTTTTTGTACTCCATCAATTGCAAGAAAACGAATTGTATTAATAGAAAGTTGATCAATATTATTAGGCATACACAAGCTCCGAAAGAGACAATAATTTCTAAAATTGGTAAACTCAATATATTAAAAGAATGTGAAATGCAGAAGATATGACCCGGCCAACTGTTACAATAACTTGCTTTGAAAGGATTATAGACTGATATTTAAACACAAAATATTCTGTCATATTATTAGGGAGAACCACAAATGTTTTCAACTTCAAATAAATTGTTCTTTGTAATTATAACAATGTTACTGGAAATTGGCATTCATTCCATAGGATTTGCACAGCACAATAAGTTAACATTTGACCAGGTTTATCTTTTCGAAAAGCCAAGGTTATTGCAAAGATTACCATCCTTAAAAGGCTGGCTGGATGATGATCATTACCTTCAATTAAAAAATGAAGATGGTAACACATATTTGATGAAAGTTAATGCTAAAACAGGAAATACAGAAGTTTATGTTAACTATGCTGAGATAAATGAAAATATAGATGAGAGTTTTGATGCTTCATCAAGTACCGATGTAACAGATGATTACAGGAGCTTTTTATTTGTGGGTGAAGAAGATCTTTATTTTTATGCAGTGGATGATAACGAATTTAAAAGATTAACAAACGATAGCGCAAAAGAAAACAATCCCATATTATCTCCCGATGGCAAAAAGGTTGCATTTACTAAAGAACATAATTTGTTTGTCGTTGATACAGAATCCGGCGAGGTTACTCAGCTAACATTTGATGGTGCTGATGATATCTATAACGGTTGGGCATCCTGGGTTTATATGGAAGAGATTTTAGGAAGATCAACAAGACATAAAGCTTATTGGTGGTCGCCGAACAGCGAAATGATCGCTTTCCTTCATACAGATGATTCTCCTGTTCCTAAGTTTCCCATCTTTAATTCCGAAGGTGTGCATGGCAAACTCGAATGGGAACATTACCCAAAAGCAGGCGATCCCAATGCACATGTTAAACTTGGTATTGTTCATCTGAAAAATAAAAAAATCGTTTGGGTTGAAGAAGATGAAACGGTTGATCAATACACCGCCTGGCCATCCTGGACACCGGATAGCAGAGAGCTTTTCTACCAGGTGTTGAACAGAGGACAGGACACATTACAAATATTATCTGCTGATCCGGGCACAGGAAAGAACAAAGAGATTTATACAGAAACTCAAACAACTTGGGTGGAATTTTTCGAAGACGTTTACGTTTTCAAAGACGGCAGCGGGTTTATATTAAGATCGGACTTGGATGGCTGGAGACATTTATACTATTATGATCTGAAGGGGAAATTAATAAACAGAATAACAGCTGGCGACTGGGCGGTTGATGAGATAAAATATATAGATGAAGATAACGGAGTGGTTTATTTTGAAGGCTCAGTACGTAACACCCTTGAAAGCCATCTTTATAAAGTAAAGCTTGATGGAACTGAATTTGAGCAGCTAACAAAGCCAGGGTGGACGCACAATGCAACTGTATCACCTCACGGAAAATATTTTTATAATACTTACAGCAATATTAGTGAACCGGCAATATTGGAATTGTTTAAAGGAAACGGTGAATCCATAAAATTAATCGGTGAAAGAAAAACGGAAATTTATAACGAGTATAAATTAGGAAAGACGGAACTTTTTACTATTACAACCTCCGATGGTTATGACCTCCCGGCAAAATGGGTGCTGCCACCAGATTTTGATGAAACCCAAAAGTATCCGGTTATCTTTTCGGTTTACGGTGGACCGGGTGTAAAAGATGTCACTAATGATTTTTACGGGTTCTTGAATAGATTTTTTATTGCACAGAATGGAATTATTTATTTTACTGTTGATCATCGCGGCTCCTCACATTTTGGTAAAAAGGGAACTTCACTTATGCACCGTAACCTTGGCAAATGGGAAATGAACGATTACATAGAAGCAGTTAAATGGTTAAGAGAATTGCCATTTGTTGATGAAACAAGAATCGGAATTGAAGGCGGGAGTTACGGCGGTTACATCGCTGCCCTTGCATTAACTTTAGGCGCCGATTATTTTACTCATGGGGTGGCTGCATATGCGGGAACTGCCTGGGAGTTATACGATAATGTTTACACAGAAAGATTTATGGGCAAACCAAATGAAAATCCTGAAGGATATAAGTTTGGCTCTGTTATGACACATGCTGAAAAGTACAAAGGACATCTGCTTATTACACACGGCATGATGGATGATAATGTGCATGTGCAGAACGCTTTGCAATTGGTAAATAAACTTACCGACCTTGATAAAGATTTTGAATTGATGTTATACCCGAATTCCCGTTATGGAGTGCGATTCCCTAAATGGATTCATGCCCAAAGAAACCAGTGGAATTTTTGGTATAGCCACTTCTTTGGTAAGGAGTTTGTGAAGGAATAAATTCGAATTTGTATTTTTCGATATCAAGAAATAGCTTAGAATTTTAGAATTGCTATAACCGATCTTGAATTTTGAGTTTACTAACCTTAAATTTAATCGTTTCCATAATCTATCGAACGCCGAATATACTTTCTTCTAAAAGTTATAACAATAGTATCTTTTCGATTAATTGAGAAACATTTGCAAAAATTGTGTTCCAACATTATATCTTGCCACACAGAAGCATTTAAATATAGCTCATTTAAGCCACTTTAAAAATTTTACCAAATGTTTTTAAAATGCTTTTTTTTGTATTTTTTTTATTAACTTCTACATTAATAATCAATCAACAATTTAATCATAATTTAAAGGAGGCTTCATGATGAAGAATTTTTTATTAATTTTTCCCTTTCTGCTTTTTGTCGGCACTATTAGCGGGCAGAATCTTGATAAGAACCTAAATGCTGAACCGGTTATCATACAAAAGTATTTAGGTAATGGTGATGTGAGTAATCCAAACAGCACACCACCGCAGCAGGATCGAGAGATGAGATCCCAGGTAAGGCAATTTTCCAAACAACTCAAACAGGCGAGACAAAACGGGGACATTCAATTAGTAAAAGAGCTTGAAAAACAAATTAATGCCCTGGTTGGTTCAAAAGAAGTTTCACCGGATTTTGGACCGCAAGCTATACAACTTGTAGAATCTATAATACCAAGCGATGGACCCAACAGCATTGACATCAGCACTATTACGCCAGGGGCAATGTGGGCAACAGCAACTACAACGCAGAATACCGACGGAAGAATCTGGGTAGCAACAACACATTATGCTGGTGGTGCAACAGATACGCTAAGAATATTTTATTCTGATGATGATGGGTTAAGCTGGACTTATCTTACCGGATTTACTTATGGTGGAATTGTGGATTTTAGAACCGATGACCTGGATGTAGAAGTTTTAAATGACGGTAGTGATTGGTATATCTACATTACAGGTAGTTATGATTTTTCGGGAGCTGCCACGGGATTTGTAGCAAGATTCAAAACAGATGGTACCGGCTTCTTTTATGCGAACCTTCCTAAAAGTACAGGTTCGGATCAGTATTGGACCAGAGTAGTGTCTGATTATCCCAAATGGACATCCGCTGCTTATGTTTATATTGTCGCAACTATGGATACTGCAATTGATGCAACTACTAAACAAATGTTTACAAGAGCATTTACAATTCAAGATCCTTATGCCCCTATACCTACAGTTATAGATCGAAATAACAATTCTAATGGCAATTCATATTGGTGGTGGTACGGGGCACCAGCCCCAAACGGCGCTTCTTTGAAGACAGATGTTGCTTATTTTGACTCGCTTGCATCGGGCGACATAATAGTTACAAGCTCTATTTTTGAAAACACGTTCGTTGATAGCAGTATCTATATGACTTATAGTGACGACTATATGGCGACAGTTCCTTATGTTACAAATAATTTTAGTCTCACTTATACATCCATGCGCCCAATTATGTCCTTCAGCGGCGGGAATGACCAGTTAAGAGGCTGTATTGTAACCACAAGAAATTGGATGAATACAGCTGATTCAGACCCGTGGTATATAGCAACAAATGATGGCGGTGCTACCTGGATGCAGGGATTTATTGAGGCATCCCTAGATACAACTGTTAAAACAGATGTTATAGGTTTAAGAGGTGTTGATGGACATTTTAAATTTGCCTGGATAAATGAAGATGCTCCGAATCCGGAATTTTTATACAGAACCGGTTATTTGAATGGTTCTTTGGTACAGACTCCCATTGTAGAAATGTATGGTGCAGGGATATACCCTAGTAGTAGATTCGGAGGCAGGGCAGGTTACCGGCTAGCAAGTTCCGATAGTTGTTTTGCTGTTTTTGAAGGTCCCAGCGGGGTTACTGCTTACGGAGTTAGTGGTTGTACCCCCCCAGTAACATCAGTAGAAAATGAGGAGCTTCCCGTTAGTTACTCACTTTCTCAAAACTATCCGAACCCGTTTAACCCGAGCACAAGTATAAGTTTTGCAATACCACAATCAGGAATTGTAAAACTAGTTGTTTACGATATACTCGGTAAAGAAGTTGCGACTCTTCTTAATGAAGAAAAAATTGCAGGAGCTTATGAAGTAAACTTTAATGCAAAGAGTCTTGCAAGCGGAATTTACTTCTATACAATTAAAGCAGGCAATTTCAGTTCTACAAAGAAAATGATTTTAATGAAATAACAACTCATATATTAACAGCAAGTAAGTTTATTTGCTGATTATTTCAAACCTCGTCTCTGTAAATATTGGCGGGGTTTTTTTATTACTTCCAGTTCTTACTAATTAACTCTTCTACTTCGGGTAATCCTCCCTGGTAGATAAGGTAGCCGTTGCTTGGTTCGCGTTCGGTAATTTCACCATTTATTGGTGTGAGCATAATTTCTTTCACTTTTGCTAGATCATTAGTCTGCCCCAACGCCCAGCCAAGTTTTACATAAGCCACCTCGGGCAGCATATTAGCAGCAGGGATAACACCAAGGCCCATCATTTCTCTGCCGGTTTCATAAACATACATCTGCACATAACCCCATAAAGTTTGTACTGTCATATAAACGGCAACACCTGCGTCACGTGCTCTTTTAAGTGCAGGATACATCGGTTTATTCACATGCCCTAAGCCGGTTCCCGCAATAACAATTCCTTTATACCCGTTATCCACAAGCGAATCAATAATATCGGGCTGCATATTAGGATAGTAATAAACTATGGTTACTTTCTCTTCAAAAACCGTATTAACAATTACGTTTTTATCATCTCTTCTTTTTTTATAATCTTCTCTTATCGGGGTTATCCTTTCCCTGCTCACCGTTGCAATCGGAACATCACCAATCGTTCTGAAGGTTGACCGGTAACTTGAATGCATTTTTCTAACACGGGTTCCCCGGTGCAGCAATCCGTATAAATCGGAGGTTGGACCGAACATACAAACCATAACTTCTGCAATATCACTTTCGGCAGCAGTTTTTACTGAGTGAATAAGATTTAATGCGGCATCTGATGAAGGACGGTCGCTGGAACGTTGTGAACCAACAATTACTATTGGCACAGGAGAATCCTGCACCATAAACGAAAGCGCTGCAGCCGTATGGTGCATTATATCAGTTCCGTGCCCGATTACAATTCCCTGCACACCCTTCTCAATTTCTTTACCGATTGCTTCTGCAATTCCTTTCCAATGAACCGGACCAATGTTTTCGCTGAACTCACCATAAAGTTTTTCTGTTTCAAGATTGCAGTAATCGGCTAACTCGGGAACGGAACCGTAAAGTTCTCCCGGCGAAAAAGCCGGAATAACCGCGCCGGTTCTGTAATCCAACCTGCTTGCAATAGTTCCGCCGGTGCCTAATAGTTTTACTCTTGGTCTATCGGGGTGATACGGAAATTCCTTTTCCGGAATATTATAATGAGCTTCTTTTCTTCCATTTACTTTTATGCTTTTAATTTTTTCAACAGAAATACCTATGTTGTAACCGATAGGCATTTTCAAAACAATATGAAATTCATCAGCCGTTTCAGAGCGGGGAAGTATTAATCCGTAATATTTCCCTTCAACAGTTTCAATCTCAACGTCACTCCACACAAACGCATCAAACTTTTTCAGCAGTTTAATTGCTTTACCTCGGTAACCCTTAAAATTATCTTTATCAGTCATTGGCTTTGCTTTCTTTTTTGAATCCAACTTTTTCGGCAACGATAACTGCGCTTATCCCTCCTCTTAATTTTCTCATCAGCATTCCCATTAAAACATATTCTTTGTTTTCTTCTTTTCTTAACTTTAACTTTTTTACCTTTTTGCAAGCTGTTTTTATTTCGAGATCAAGCTGTTCTTCGCTTATTGGTTTGGGA
>JBATTD010000328.1:0-3509 GCA_049670345.1 Ignavibacteriaceae bacterium | reverse complement strand
ACAAAAATGAGTGAGTCGTTCACAACAATTCCAATTAAAGCTATTGCACCAAACCCCGATAAAATGCTGAAACTATAACCTTGAATAAAATGTCCCCACAGCATTCCTATAAAAGAAAACGGAACTATTAAATAAATAATTGCTGCCTGCATAAATGATCTGAAAGTTAATACAACAAGCATAAACATTAACATTAGAAATGGCGGACCGAAAGTAGCTACTGAACCCATGGTTTTTGCACTTTCCCTGCTTTCACCTTCAAAGCCCCAGGTTACATCAGGAAATTTTTCCTTTAATTCAGGAAGAATATTTTTCTTAACATTTGTTATTACATCGGGAACAGATACATCAGGATTTGAAATGTCTGCTTCAACTTCTATTATTCTTTGCCCATCAATATGATTTATAGAAAGGATACCTCTTATAACAGAGATATTGGCAAGTTCACTTAACGGGATTTCCCTCCCTCCACTCAGTCGTATCCTCATCTCCTCAAGCTGTTTAATTGTTCGCCTTTCATTTTCAGAATATCGAACCCAGATTCTTACTTCATCAATGCCGCGTAAAATGCGTTGTGCTTCATTTCCAAAAAAACCACCTCTTACCTGTCTCATTACAGTAGCAGTATTAAGACCTAAATTATAAGCATTATCATTTAGTTGTATTTGTATTTCCTGCAATCCCGGTGGATCGTTATCGGTAACATCCTTTAATTGATTAATTTTTTGTAATTCTGATTTTAATTCTTCCTTCGCATTTCTTAATTGATTTAGATCATTACTTTGCAAAGCAATAGAAACAGGCATTCCAAAAAAGCTGCCGCCGCCTATTTGAAGTTTGTTGACATTTTTAACTTTTCCAACTTTTGATCTTAGTTCCTGTCTTACTTTAAAGTTATCATAAAACCTTTCTTCGCTTCCGCTTAGAGTTATTCTAAGTGAACCCTGGTGAGTTCCAGGACCGATAGAACGAATAACATTTTTCACAAGCGGTTTTGCTTTTGGATATAATTGAACATAATCATCGTTTACTGCCCAGGCGGCAGTTTCAATATTTATCAAAATGCTATCCGTAACTAAATCGCTTGTACCTGCCGGCATTTCAAATGTAACACGAACGTTATTAAACTCAAGATTGGGAAAAAAAGTTGTTTTAATTATACTTCCCTTAACGGCTCCAATCGTTACGATAAACACTGCAATCGGAATTGCAATAATTACCAAAGGATGTTTAATACTGAAATTAAGAATGGGTTTGTATACATTGTCTCTAATTTTGAATATAAACATTTCAATTTTTTGCAGGATCCCATCCTTCTTGCCATCTTCTTTATGTAAAGCTTTTGAATGTGCTATGTGGGCAGGCAGAATGAATATTCCCTCTATTAAAGAAAAAACAAGAGTTGCTGCTACAACGAATGCCAAATCTCTTGCCCTGTCTCCCAACGCACCTTGAAGGAAAAAGAAAATAAGAAAGATTACAATTGTTGTTGTTACGCCGGTAAAAACAGAGGGCAGGACTTCGATTGTTCCGTTAACCGCAGCTTTAATAGGGGATTCACCACGCTCATGATGAGTGTATATGTTTTCACCTATTACAATTCCGTCATCAACCAAAATACCTATAACCAATATCATCGCAAGCAAAGACATTACATTAAGAGTTAAACCATACATTTGTCCTAAAACAAACATACCCAGGAATGAAACTGGGATTGAAAGAGCAACCCAGAACGATAAACGCGGATTGAGTGACAATCCTAAAAGAAGTATAATCAGTATGGCTCCAATCATTCCATTAAATTCAAGTATGTACATTCTATCGCGTATAACGTTGGAACCATCTCGTATCACATCAAGATGAACGTCATCGTGCTTATCATTAAACTCTGTCATATACTCTTTAACCGTATTTGTAATGTCAAACAGATCTTCATCGTTTGTTTTTTGCAGTTCAACAATTATTGATTGATGACCGTTATAAAAACTTCGGTTAGGATCTTCAGCCCACTTTTCTATTACATCGGCAACATCTTTTAACCTTAGCACAGTGCCATCTGTGGTAGTTTTAATGACATGGTTTTTTAATTCTTCAGCGTAATATTTTTTATTATCAGCACGTATCAAAAATTCTTCGCGGAGACCTTTAATTTTCCCACCTGTTATTTTAACGTTTGCACCGCTAATAGAATTAGCAACTTCATCGAAGCGTAAATTGTAAGCTCTTAAATCATTTTCTCTAAAGCTCACTTCAATTTCTTCTTCGGGAAAACCGGAAAGTGTTAATTTTGAGATTCCCTGTTTTGCCAGCAGATCACGCTCTATCCGTCTTCCGTATTTCTTCAATTCTCTTAAACTTATTTCTCCATTCACTGCTATGCTAATTACAAACTCGCGCGGCTCCTGCTTGTAAATATTTAGTTTATCTAATCCAGCCGGGAATGAGCTGATACTGTTAACAGCACTTTGAACATCCTGCAGAATAACATTTGCATCTGCTCCATCTTCAAGTTCAACGGAGATAGATGCAAAATTTTCACGTGATGTTGATGTTGTTCTATCAACTCCGGTTATACCTTTTATTGCATCTTCAATTTTTAGTGTAATTCCTTCTTCAATCTCCTCCGGAGATGCACCTGGATAGGAAGCAGTTATTGTAATAAAATTTGCGGGTCGATCGGGGAAAAACGTAACCTTGGTATTTATCAATGCAAAGAGGCCGAATACCATAATGAGTACTAATATAGAATTCCCGAAAATAGGATACTTTACAAAATATTCAATCAGTTTTTTCATATAATTATAATTTTTAACTTGCCTTCATTAGTTAGTTGCCGGGTTGTCCAAAACAACCAATGAACCATCTTCCAAGCCTTTTACAAGGTAATCGGTTGCTGTTTTTTTCACAATTGTTACATCAACGAACGAAGTGCTTTCTCCCGTTTTTATCTTAACCTGGCTGCCATTGTGAATTGCCTGCAATGGAATGCGGGCAAGTTTTTCATCAGACTGAACTTGTATTGCAACATTTAAAAACATTCCGTCCAATATTCCTTTGTCACTTGATTGAATATAAACCTGTACAGATTGCGTTTGTTGATCAACAATAAAATTTACACGAGCAATTTTTCCTTTATAGATTTTATCATTATCAACAGTGTTTAATTCAACTATTTTTCCGATTGATATTTTATGTAAATCTGCAGCTTTAACCGGCACAGCCATTTCATAAAGATATGTATTAATGAACTCACCTAATTTCTGCCCGTTTCTAACAAGCGTTCCGGGATTTATATTTGATTGAGTAACCACTCCGTTAAACGGAGCTTCAATTGAATATTTTTCGTAATTCGCCTGCATACTTTTTATTTCATAATAAAGATTGAGAATATTATGAGAAGCCAGGTACATAGTTTCTCTACTGCTTAAATCTTCCGGTAATGGCAGCAATGGTTTCTTAAGATCAAAATTATCAAGATACGATTGCCATTTTTGGTATGAATCAGGAAA
>JBATTD010000327.1:0-3004 GCA_049670345.1 Ignavibacteriaceae bacterium | reverse complement strand
GCCTTCCTTAATGAGTGAAATTGAGAAATAAATTCAACACACTCTACGCCTTGGAGGAAGCACAATATTCTGGAGAAAATTTAAGAGTAATGGTATTCTAAACGTTTCTCTCAAGGTGTAGAAATATTTCTGAATTGCAATTTGCAAAAATTAATTGTCGGAAGCAACGAATGGTTAACGATTAGCAAGTAATATAATCTCCTGCCAACTTATAGTGTTTAAAGAATAAATATTTTTAAATTTTATATTATGAGTTATTGTCAAATATGTGGTGGAGAGAGTAAAACGCTGTATTGTTACTTTATGCAGAATGTAAGTTACTTTTACGGAAGAACAGAAAAAACATTTTCTGGAAATTTCTGTAGAAAATGTATGAACAAAGTGTTCCTCAAATCCACAACCAAAACTTTTTTTGGAACTTGGTGGGGTCTTATGGGAGGACTTTGGAGTCCATATATACTTTACAACAATATTAAGGAGTTTATAAAAAACAATATAAAATTTATTTCAAACCGAAACTCAAAACAGTAGGTCTATTTATAAAATTTGTTCTACATTGTATGCGCGCTTCCCACAAACACCTCCCACCCTTTGTTATGGACCGCGTACCCCCTCAATCAGGTTGAAAATTCTCATCGACTTTCAGAACCATTTCTATCTTCAATTCTAAGCAATAAATCACCGTCTCAACTAAGGATTTCTGAAAAAACTATGCTAAGGTATAGGTAAGTATTAGTACCCCTGTTAAAAATTTTGGGCAAGTATATTTTATACTTATTCAATCTTCTTATTTTTTCCTTTTCATTATGCGTTTCCATTCTGCCTCGCGTTCTTCCGGTGTCATCGCCTTGTATTTATCCAACAGCGAACCGGAGTGTTGTATTTCTGTTTTTTCTCGCCACTTATTCGGCTGTCTGTTTTTCAGCCAGAATATCATTGAGGTCGAATCGGGTGGATATTGTTTAGTTGTTTGGACCGTTACGGTTTTACCCGATTTTGAATCATAAAATATTTTATCTTCTTTATGTTCGTAACCGGTTGCACGTTCAAACAGTGACATTACCACTCTTGCATCTGAAATCTCTTTTCCTTCTTTAAGGGCTAAAGAAAAGTCGGGTGATTCTTTTTTCCAATTATTAACCGTTTGCACGGAGACGCCAAATAAATCTGCAAGCTGTGTGTCAATAAAACCAAATTCAGCCAACTTTTTAATCTTATCATAATCAAAGGTTATTTTTTGAACGCGCTGCTTAACAGTTGTTTTTGGTCTGCCGTCTTTTTTAACCGGCAGATTTTTTTTCTTTTTAATTGTCTTTACCATATTATCAAACCAACTAATTTAAAAATTGTTGCTTGCTCTGTTAATAGTTATGTAATATTATTTTGTAAAATAAATAAGTAAGATAAGTATGTAATATAAAGTGAACCTTATCTTTACTTCTTCCAACACATCACCAACACCATTATGCACTTTTTACTCCCAATGGATTTTTAATCAATCGTAAATTAAAATTAAAAATGGTAGCTTTTGGGAATAGCCACATCAGTCTTTATTCATTATAAGGGTTTTCATAATTATAGTCGTCAATATAATTTAATATTATATCATTAAGAGTCAAGAAAAATAAATTTAACAATTGGTAAGTAATGGATTTTAAAAATATGTTGTAGAATGTGTGCGCCCTTCTCACATACAACCCCCACCCTCCGTTTCGGGGTGTATGGGGGGTCAATCAGGTTGAAATTTCTCATCAACTTTCAGGTTGAATATCTCCTTGAAAACTCTTGATAGCATCTTCTCTTGTTTTATATATATCAAATAAGCTAAGAGTATGTGTGGTAGTAAATATATATTCTCCTTTAGTGGCCGGATTTACTACTTTCAACTTATAGCCGATGTCATTCATCAACTCCCTTGTCATTATAAGCGCTCCAAAGAAAGTAGAGTCAATATAGTCACACTTGCTGAGATCAATTACTAATTTAGTGTGACCGGAATTAATCTCCTCCTCGGCTATCTTCCTAAATGCAATCGCTTCATTTAGAGTTGAACGAATCAGGTTAACCACAATAACCAAGACACCATCAACATATATCTTTTCAAATGCTTCCAAGATAATTTCCTTTATATGATTTGTGCTTATCTCTAAACTAATTTGTCAGCAGGTTAAAAGTAATCATTTAATTTTATTGATTGAACTTGCATCTAAGTTAAAATTCACCTTCAAGTCTATCTGAATTCTCCCTCTCTTATCGCCACACCCCATACAAGAACACTTTTGTCTGTTCATATAGTTTAGCTCAAAGAGTAATGCATCCTTGTAGTGCTTCAGATAGTTTTCCTCAGTTGGTTTTACAGTTCGCCTGAGAGATGGTGAATGAAATTCTTTCTGTTCCATACAATCTTAATTGTGTTAGTATTAGACCGCTGTGGCCTGATACGATGGTGCTGACGGCACTTTTATATGAATTAGGTATCAATATATGGATACCATACATTTGCATGGTAATATACAAAATAGAATAATTTATTAAAATCCGAAGGGTTAAAATTATTTGTGTCTGTAACTCGTTTAAAATTAATATCTTGTGAAGATAAGACAAATTGTCTCTTGACATTGCCAAGATTAATTTTATCTTAAAAAATGGATTCAGAAAGACAAGATAAAATAAGATGATTTTATTTGAGAAAGCCTGAGAGGTTAAATGGGAACTTGTCTTCCCTGAATCCACCTCTTGGGCTTTTTCATTTAAGTTCTTTGAATTTGTGGGAGAGTTGAATAATTGATTACTATTTTGATTACTCAAGAAAGCAATAAACGTTCACTGACTGAGTAATTACATCTTGTTGTAGTTTAATTTAGAGCATTTTAGAACCAGTCGAAAGGTTATGTTCTATCGGTTGATTGTTAATCAGTTGCAGCTGACTAGTCATCAGATGCAGCCAATTCAGTTTACGCTAATATCCTTCAAAAATCATCAATAGTAATCATAAAAAGAAGTA
>JBATTD010000326.1:0-2587 GCA_049670345.1 Ignavibacteriaceae bacterium | reverse complement strand
ACGACTGGATTAATCTCTCAAAGCTAATCAACGAAACAAAAGTATATGATTATTTGCTTTCACAACTTCGCTCTAGAAGAAAGAAAAAATTGATTTTTGGAGCATACTATCTTGGTTTAGCTAAGTCCACTGGAGCAAAGTTTATACTTAGAAAAAAACTTAAACGTAAAAATGAAATAGTATTTCTTTCCTGCGCACTTAGTCTGGCAAGAATGAATGAATCAGATTCTCTTGATGATATTCTTAACGAAGCAGTTAAGTTTAAAAAAATAAGCAGGGATACACTTCTTTCTGTTTTGTTAGAATATGATGAATCAGTATGTGAAAAACTAATTATACGTTTAGAAGTTGAAAAGTCTTTATGGTTAAAAGCAATAATCATCTCGGCATTAAAACATTTCAAATACACACCTGCTGCTACTCTAATTTTACCAATTTTAGTTAAAGAAAAATCGGTTGAATTAGTTATCGAATCGATAAAATATTTTGGTGAGATAGAATACCTGGATGCTTCAACAGCGATAAGATTTTTCTTAATGCATTCACATCCTGAAATTAGAGCAGAAGCAATACGAGCTGCTTCTAAAATTGGTGCGGCGGGACTGGAAAACCGAATTTGGTCTTTAATATTTGATAAAGACCGAATTGTAAAAGTAACAGCGGCTGAGGCGATGTATGATTTTTCCGATAACAGCAAAGATAAATTAAAACAACTTGCCTACTCAATGCCAAACACAATCGAATCTTCGGTTGCTAGAATGATAATAAGCGAAAGAGCAATACATCTAAATTAATGAATACTATTATCGAAATATTGTATTACTACAACTATTTGGTTCTTCTCTACTTTCTAATAATAGTTACCATTTACATTTTTCTTAATCTAATTTCCTTCATAAATATCTCAAAGCATGCTAAGAGAATAAAGTATGTTGAGCTAAAAGAAATTTTCCGGCTTCACAATTTCAAACCGATAACGGTTATTGTACCTGCTTACAATGAGAGGAACGGAATTGTTGATTGTGTTCATTCGCTTCTTCAATTGGAATATCCCGATTACCAATTAATTGTTGTTAATGATGGTTCTACCGACGGAACTTTAGAACAATTGTTTGAGAATTTTAAAATTAGACAAGCATCGTTCACTCCATACCATGAAATTGCTTCGCAGCCAATAAAAGCTGTTTACCTCTCCCCTGCTTTTCCCAACCTTGTTGTTATCGATAAAGAAAACAGCGGTAAAGCAGATTCAATTAACGCAGCTATCAATATTTCGCGTAACCCTCTCATCACTGTTGTTGATGCAGATTCAATACTTGAAAGAGACAGCTTGCTGAAAATTGTAAGACCGTTTATGGAAGATGATAATATTGTTGCAGTCGGTGCTACTGTACGTATTGCAAACGGGTGCAAAATTAATAATGGTTACATTGAAGAAGTGGGTCTTTCAAAATCGTGGCTTGCCCGTTTCCAGGTTATTGAGTATCTAAGAGCCTATTTATTTGGAAGAAACGGATTCGATTCTTTAAACGGTATTCTTATCCTCTCCGGAGCATTCAGCTGCTTCAGGCGGGATGCTTTAATTGAAATAGGAGGTTATAAAGCAGGTTCTGTTGGTGAAGATATGCAAATAATTGTCCGGCTTCAAAAAGAATTAAGAATGAAAAATCCCAAAACACGAGTTACTTTTGTTCCCGATCCCGTTTGCTGGAAAGTAGTTCCGGAAAAGATAAAATCCTTATCATCACAAAGGGCTAGATGGCAGAAAGGTACAATTGAAACGATTCGGCATCATAAAGAATTATTCTTCAATCCTGACTACGAATGGTTGGGGATGCTTGTATATCCTTTCTATGCATTTTTTGAAGTCTTCGGTCCGTTTATTGAAATAACTGGTTACGTTGTTTTTGTAATTTCTTTTTATTTAGGAATTGTTCCGTTAAACTTTGCCGTTGCATTTTTTACAGCAGCTTTTCTTTACGGTGTAGTGTTATCAACACTTTCCGTTTGTCTGGAAGAATTATCGTTTAAAAAATATACAAAAGTAAAACACTTAATAATTCTAATGATTGCATCGCTCCTAGAAAATTTTGGTTACAGACAGATGACTGCCTTCTGGCGTTTTAAAGGTTTTATTGAGTATTACATGGGTAAACGGGACTGGGATAAATTGGAAAAGAAAGGATTTGAACAGAAAAATGAAGAAGCACCTATAAAACAATTCGAAACATATCAACCTAATATTAAAGACAAAGCTGGTTAATAGAATATCTTATAGCGCAATTAATATTTCAGTCATTACTTCTAATATCATTCTTTATTCAGGCGATGCATACTAACAAAAAAAACTCAGCACAATGGCTGAGCTTTCACTTTGTCGGAACGGCGGGATTTGAACCCGCGACCCCTTGACCCCCAGTCAAGTAGAACCCCTTTAATTCTTTCCGTATTCCAATCTTTTTAGTGGTATTTTACTATGTGTGCCCAAAAATGTGCCCATATTTGCACGCTGAGATACTTCTTCACCCATCCTGGATAGTTCTGCAGCCGTGTAGTGTTTTAACGTTGTCTTGATAGATCTGTGTCG
>JBATTD010000325.1:0-2688 GCA_049670345.1 Ignavibacteriaceae bacterium | reverse complement strand
ATCTGTTCCCTATGGAGATGTGTGTCAAGATGCATTTGGAAATGTTCCCGAGTTTCAAGACCTTGGTCAAATAAAAAGAGCTATATTGGGTGTGGGATTACAGGATGTTCTGGTTTCCGGATTGAATCCTAGACTTGATATTGAAATTCTAGGAGCTAGCAGCGACCATATAATAGTTAATGCAAAGCAATTAGACTTAAAAGTCGGTAACGAAGTGGAGTTCGATCTGAATTATGGAGCCTTGCTCGCAGCTATGACATCTCCATATATAACTAAAAAACAAGTGACTGCATGAATGCTCAAGAATATTGCGAAATGGTTGAACAACATTACCGCCGGCATCAAAAACTTCTTCCAACTATTCCAATCAAAGAAAACAATTCTCCATTAGTCAGTTTAATAGAATCCGGTTTTAATTTGGTATTCGAACCATCTATTAAAAAAGATTATAAATATATGGTTAGACAAACAGTCTTTGATAAAATAGGACGAATAAGTAAAATCTTAGACAAAGAAGACAAAAAATTAATAATTCGTTCTGTATGGAGATCTTTTGATCATCAACGACTTTTATGGGAAGATAAGGTCGATTCTTTGCAAAAAGAATATCCAAATAAGCAAATAGATGAAATCGAAGAATTTGTCTCATATTTCATTGCCCCTCCAACTAAATCCCTGCATGCAACCGGAGGAGCTGTGGATGCTTTAATATATGATTTGAAAAATGATATCGTTATGGATTTTGGGACTAATGACGGACTAAAAATAGAGCTTAGTGATAAATGCTATCCGTATCATCCCCATATTCCGGCGCAAGCAAAGAAGAATAGAAAATTATTAATAGATATATTTGAAAAAGAAGATTTTGTAGTAGATATAAAAGAGTACTGGCACTTTGATTTCGGTAATGCTAGTTGGGCATTAGAAAAAGGGAAAAAACATTCAATATACGACATCATTAAAACTTAATTAACAAATAAAAACCTACGATAGCCCGAATCCAACTGAACAAAAACCGGATTAAAACGAAGATATAAAACCGTTAGTTCACAATAATTTTATTTTTTTAACTGCAACTTCTCCGCAAACTCATCATTAAAATTTTATATCACTCCAGCAGTAGCTCTTTCAAAAGTATCAACCATTGTAATTACCCTGATATATTTCTGTGATTATTTTGTGATGAATATAATTTATATTTATTATGAATTATAAACGATAATCAGAGAGTATAAAAATGAAATCAATTAATTTAGCCGGTTTATTTATTGTCATATTATTAGGATGTTCAGAAAATGAAACTGTGCTAACTACACCAGAACTCGATCTTAATGCACGATATAGATTAACATTTAATGCCACCTGGAGTGCTCAAACTCACCCTAATGAGTTCCCGTCATCAGCTCATTTTTCTGGTCTTATTGGTATGACTCATAACGGAAACGCAATGCTTTTTACAAATGGCGAAGTTGCTTCAGAAGGAATAAAAAATATGGCGGAAACAGGAAACAAAAGCCCCCTGGAAGCTGAAATCCAAAATTTTATTACTAACCAAACGGCCGGTACTTTAATTAGTGGTGGTGGAATAAGTTCGTCACCGGGTGAAGTTAGCCTGGAATTTGATATCGTTTCTTCACATTCTCTGGTAAGCGTAGTTTCAATGTTAGCGCCCAGTCCCGATTGGTTTATAGCCGTGAGCAATATTAATTTAATTGAAAATAATGAATGGGTAACAACCAAAACAATCACTGTAGATATTTATGATTCAGGTACTGACGATGGGGCAACATTTCTATCTCCTGACGAATCCACCGTTCCGAGAGTCCCCATTTTTGAAATCACTACACCTCCCCTTGCAGTTAATAATGTTGTCGCTCCATTGGGATCAATCACTTTCACTAAAATTGAACAATGATTAACTTCCCGGGATAGGAAACCGGCGGGTAGGTTCAGAATGACCCCCCCACGTATTGCTGTTCTATAAAAATTAGGACACATCCAAATGTCAACCAATTGTTTAGATAATCTTTATTAACTATTTTGCGGATCAAGTGTATTACATTTATCATAATGTTATGCGTAATCAAACCGGGCGAATTAACAAATAAAACCAAACAGAATGTAGTCTAAAGAGTTTTATCTTTAATTAATAATTAAACAAAAGTAAATGAGGAAATTATGACAATCAGAAATGCAAAAGCACTTTGGAATGGTACCTTAAAAGAGGGTAAGGGCGTAATGAATTTTAGTAACTACAGCGGACCATATACCTTCGCTTCCCGTTTTGAGGAAGGTAAAGGAACAAACCCCGAGGAATTGGTAGGGGCTGCTCAAGCCGGCTGTTACTCAATGTTTCTATCCGCACTAATTAGCGGAGAAGGTTTCACTCCACAAAGCATAGAGACAACCGCCGCTGTAACTTTGGGAAAGGATGATACGGGTCCCAACATAACTGATATTAATTTGGTTTGTAATGTAAGCTGCGAAGGTCTATCTCAAGAAAAATTTGATGAATTAGCAATAGCGGCAAAGGAAAAATGTCCTATCTCTAGACTTTATGCCGGCGGTACGGCTAATATAGTTTTGGATGCTAAATTATCTGGTTAAAAATTAACCTGTTTTCAGTTGTGTACTTCAAATTTGCATAAAAACAATTAAACGCCATCCCGATAATTATCGGGACAGGCG
>JBATTD010000324.1:0-2484 GCA_049670345.1 Ignavibacteriaceae bacterium | reverse complement strand
AACCTGCATTCCATTATCCAATTGATGGATGAAAACTCCCTTTGGTAATGGCTGGATCTCAGAGGCGCCTACAATTTTTTGACTGCCAATATTATCTGACTGAGCATAAATGTTTGGAAATATTGAGATACTAATAATTAGAATAGAGATGTTAATCACGTGGAGTAATTTTTTCATTTTTGTTCACCCTTTCAGGATCTTTAGTAAAGTAGAAATACTAACCTGGATTATTTTATATGAATAATAAGTGATAAACACTTAAGTTTTGTTTGCTAAGTTAGCTCGCCTTTAGTCGGAAATAATAAAAAAATATTTTAAAAATTAAATTCAAGCGTAAATTGTGAGACCTTGCCTAAGTCGTTGAAATCTATAAGAGCATAATCAAATCCTACTTTCTGATTTCCAACATTCACTTTAAATCCAACACCAAATGCCCATTTTTCAATATCATAATTTATCTTGTAACCAAGTCGTGCAAAAACCGTTTCACTCCATGCATATTCCCCACCGATGTTTACTTTCTCGGTGTTATCGTTCGGGTGTACTCCATCAACCGCCAGAGTAAGACGATTATTTTCGGAAGAAATTAGTGGATCATTGCCACCAACAAAATTCATTGCTACTCCAACACGAAAAGTTAATGGCAGAGGCCAGGATTCTGTCTTCAATCGGGCATCGGTATTGTAATTACCCGACGTTTGATTATTGATATCTGTAATAGTAATCAAATCACGTCCATCAAGCTGCATACTTCCGCCAAAATTGGAAATATTCATTGCGATTACAAGATCGTGAAAGCCGGTACGCAGGTATGTTCCGATATCAACTGCAAAAGTATTGGCAGATTCATTATACATATTCTGCTGAATATATTTAACGGTTAATCCCACCGAGAATCGATCTGTTAGTGCTCGTGCATAGCTTAATCCAATCGCAAGATCGCTGACATCATAAAATACACCCGTTCCTTCAGGTTGAGTAACTGTGGTGACTTCCTGTTCACCGGTGTTTAACGCAATTATATTAAGTGCAACTATATCGGCCGAGCTTAAAGGAACAACAACACCTAAAAAATCGTGTGATATATCAGCAAACCATTCTGAATGAGAAACTGCAACTGAAACTGTTTGGAGATGTGAAATACCCGCGGGATTCCAATATAATGAAGTAACATCATTTGCCAGCGCAGTAAAGGCTCCACCCAAACCCATTGCTCTGCCGCCAACACCGATTTTAAGAAATTGGGCTGCGGTAGTACCAACTTTCGAAAAATCGCCTGCAAAGCTAACGGTTTGTAAACTAATAAGAATTAATAATAGTAAATATTTTTTCATTTAATTATCTCCATATAAACCGGCAATTACTTTATGACAAGAAATTTCCCAGTCTTCTGTTGTCCGTTGGGAACAGAAACGACATACACATAAAGTCCGTATGCTATAAACTGGTCGTTATAAGTTCTCATATCCCAAAACTCATAACCTTTATTATCTGCATGATCAATCTCTACTATTAAATCTCCGGACACTGTAAAAATTGTGATCCGGCATTCATTTGGTAGATGATTGAACATCAATTTTTTACCAAATTGTGATGTCTCCCACTCGTTAGAAACTATGTACGGATCGGGAACTACACGAATCTTGTTAATATCAATATCATCTGCATTATATCCTGTTTTCTTTGTACTGAATTCATAATATATCTCTTCCCTGAACGGCTTATATGTTCTGATTGTAAACTCATCACCGTGCGAAGGAGCAACAGCGGTATGCATAACTGTATCGCCGTAAGCATCAATGTAAGTATCAGGTTGATGATTAGTCTGCAATAATAAACCATTATACGTTGTATCGCCAGTCTCGCTGTTAATAATTAGTTCTTCAAAATTTAAGATATCTAAATACTTTTCATAAAAACCGGGGCTGCCTGCAGTATATGCATAACCCCCCGGTACGAGATCCCAACCAATCCGGCTATAAAAATCTTTCCGGTACTCTTCCCAGGGAGCCAGTATAGCATACTCCATCATCCAGGTGTTATCGCTAATATCTATTGGATTATCTGGATCGGAAATAATTTCTACCTTCAAAGGCAAGTGATATATTGAATCATTATAACCAGTACCAGTAAATAGGTCGTACAAACGCGCAGAAAGACCTCCAGATTCTGTAGTATCAACAGTAATTTTAAAATCATCAACAGTATAAACTTCTTCCTGAATAACTTCTGGACTGCCAATATATCTTTCAACCGGTTTTGTATTCCAATAAAATGTAGAAGTATCCACGTTAACCTTTGTCCATCCAACCGAAGCAGCTCCGGAAGGAGTGTTTAGAACAGTTAATCTGAATCCGTCCGTAACGGGTAGATTGTCCTCCGATTCATTTGAAAAAAGATGATGATCCAGAACTAATGTTGTATCCTGCGTATCAGGATAAATTCTGTATAAATTGAATCCCAAAACGTAATTTGTGTCAGAAC
>JBATTD010000323.1:0-1924 GCA_049670345.1 Ignavibacteriaceae bacterium | reverse complement strand
GAGTATTCATCTGAGGAACCTGATTTTCTTTCTGGTTTAAATCATCCTCTATCTTAGTTTCGCAGCCGGTAGCGCTAATAATCAGGAAAAGCAGAATAAAGAAATTGATGTATTTCATTTGAAATCTCCGAATAAATAAAAAAATTCTTCTGCAAATTTATAATAGATTTATCAAAGTTGTTATTCATTAACTGATAAAATTTTCTTTAATTGTTTGTCATTCACTTTTAGTAAACCAACGGGGATCAATCTTGGCGTGAGTATTTTCCAGTTATCATTTTTCTCAAACACTTTAGCAAATAACGGAAGTGCTTCCTCCAACCTGTTGTTATTAACAAGAGTAACAGCATGCCAGTATTTCATCTCTTCGTTATCTGGAAACATATCTTCTGCAGCAGAATACTCTTTCATAGCTAACTCCATATCACCATGTTCAACAGCAAGATCACCGTCATTCATATGTTCATAGGCGCGATGTACACGGAGCAAACGTTTTAACTCTTTAACAGGATGCTGATGATCTTCAACACGAAGATCAACCAACCTGTCTTCCCATACATTGCCGGTTGATTCACCTCTAACAATTAATATACTTGCCGATTGTTTTCCTCTAATATCGCCACCAACTTCCTGAGCAGCTTCAAGCGCAGCAATCATTCTTTCAGCCAACGGTCCTTCTGTACTTTCAAATGCTTCAGCCATTGCAGACCATACCTTATCATTCAGCATCAGGTTTGCCTGTACCGAAAAGTTTTCTCCCACATAATGTCCTGCATCAGGAATACATTTTTTTCCTGTATATGCATCAACGCTGCCGTTTACACTTAGAACAGCCAATTGTCTCACATCTCCACCTTCATCTGAAGCAATTAACGACTCTACAACTTGTTGTGCCGTTTTATCGCGTTTTAATAATGCCAATCCACGCGGACCGAAAGAGACATTTACAAAAGATTGAGTTGCTATTACGCCAACACCAGCTTCTCCCCACGCCACTATTGAGCCTACGGAGAACCAATGCGATTGAACGGCTACCCCCATCTCGCCTGTTTCAGTATCTCTGGCAACAATTGAATATGTGTTTGCGAATGGTTCGGAATAGAAAGTTTTTTGTGCGAACATCATATTTACTGCAATGAATACAATTAATAGTACTAAATGTATTGATTTCATAATTAACTCCTTTAAAAAAGAAATATTGACTGGTTTAAAATAACAATTTGATTGTTCATTCCAGCGTTTGCCAGCTATCAATCTCAATCATCAAAAAAATAAGTGGTACATGAAAATACTTGTTATTAAACTCATATAAATTTATTTTTAAATATTATTCGAAGCAAGAGATGAAAACTAAAATTAATTTTATTTGTAACAGCGAAAAAGTTAGTGCTGAGGTTCATCCAGGATTTTCATTATTGGACTTTCTTCGTAAAAACCTCGCGCTTACCGGCACAAAAGAAGGATGCCGCGAAGGTGATTGCGGTGCGTGCACTGTTCTTATCGGTGAATTGAACGGAAAGGAGATCAATTACTATTCTGTGAACTCATGTCTCTTCCCGGTCGGTGATGTTAACAGAAAACACGTTGTAACCGTTGAAGGATTACGCAGAGAAGAGTTAACAGTTGTTCAAAAATCATTTGTGGAAGAGGGTGCCTCACAATGTGGATTCTGCACACCCGGATTTATTGTTTCGTTAACAGGGTATTTCTTAAGTAATAAAAGTTTCAATCCAAATGATGCAATTGATTCAATGGATGGAAATATTTGTCGCTGTACAGGACACTCCTCAATTATTAGAGCAGCACAAAAGAGCGCTGAAATTTTATCAAGCAATATTACAAGTCATTTCGATCATTATAATGCAATGATTAAATCAGGTTTAACTCCCGATTACTTTTCAGATATTCCTAAAAGATTAAAACA
>JBATTD010000322.1:0-1842 GCA_049670345.1 Ignavibacteriaceae bacterium | reverse complement strand
AATCTGTTAAGCACGGCAACTATAAGTGTTACTATCGGCGGCAACTTCCCTGCGACAGGATCATTCCCCGCTTATATCTCTGAAAGAGTAGATCAATTTGTAACGAGATTATTTTTAGAATCAAAAGCACGTTCTATACGGACAACTGATGACCCCAAAATTATAAAGGAAATAGAAGATAAACTTAATGATTATTCTTTGAGAGGAATAAAATTAAAAAGAAGTACTGGTGAAGAACTTCCTATAGATTTGCAAAGATTCAGAATCACCGGCAATTTTATTTATAATCCTTACTTAAAGAATGATGATGTTTTAATCTTTCCAGCAAATGATATAACGAGAAATTTTTTCTCCGTAACCGGTGGTGTAAACAATCCAAATATTTTTCACTATGTTGAAGGCGATAGCTTACAAGATGCTCTTGAATTAGCTATGGGAATTAATCCTGCCCTTGAAAATGTAAACAAAATTGCCCTGAGCAGGCTTAGCTATAATGGGGAATCGATGTTGACAGATACAATTGATATGGATAGTAATATAAAACTTCAAAGAGGGGACCGAATTAAAGTAATTGCACCCGAAACACAACGTAAAAACTTTTATGTACTTGTTTTAGGCGAAGTAAAAAATCCGGGCCAAATTCATATTACAAAAAACAGTACTCGATTATTTGATGTAATTGAAGCTGCCGGCGGATTTACTGAAGAGGCATCATTGCGGAGGTCGAGATTGTATACTGGAAATAGCCTAGCAGTATTTCTTGAAAGGCAATATGGAATTAATTTGGATGAACAGCCTGATTTAGAGGATATAGATTTAAGAAATACAATTATTGATTTAGAAACTCTTCAGATGAGAAGGATGTCAAACATTTATCCGGAAGATCTGCCAAATTTCATTGCTGAAAACCAACTCAGAGTGTTGATGGAAGGTAGCTCTCTAGATTTTGCAAAAATTAATGATCCGAATTCAGACATTGGAGAATATATAGTTAAAAATGGTGATGTGATTGTTGTCCCGATAATAAGAAAATCAGTTTATGTTTTTGGTCAAGTTGCAAATCCTGGTTATGTTCCTCTTGTTGAAGGTATAGAAGATTATAAGTATTACATTAGCGAAGCAGGAGGAATGGGTGAGTTTGCGGTGGTGGATGAAATTATGGTGATTAAGGGTGGATCAAGATTTTGGATTTCTCCATTAGAACAAAACGTAACGTTAGAAGAAGGTGATTACATTTATGTTCCAAAAGAAAGGCTGATATCTTTCAGAACTGCTGTAGCAGAAAATGCAATCTACGTAGGTTTAATTACAAGTATTGCCACAGTTGTACTATTGATAGTGACTCTTTTACAATAAATTTAGCACTTGACTTTTAAATTAAATACTATATTTTTGAAAAGTTATTTTCGAGATTTATTTGTTAAATAATTCAGCCGGAATAGAAAATAAAGTTTATTATTCGGAAACAATACCTTGACATTGGATATAATAGAAATTAAATTTGTTGTCCTTCTTTTTGAAGGGTTTTGTTCTTTGAAAGAGTGAGTGCATTTAACCTGTCAGTTAAATGGTTTCAATAAAAAAAAGCGAATAATCGCTAGGATTACAATCGTTTAAATATAAAAATTTACAACGGAGAGTTTGATCCTGGCTCAGGACGAACGCTGGCGGCGTGCTTAACACATGCAAGTCTACGAGAAAGTGTCTTTCGGGATGCAAGTAAAGTGGCGCACGGGTGAGTAACACGTAAGCAATCTACCCTTAGGCCTGGGATAACCCCAAGAAATCGGGGCTAATACCGGATGATGCAGCGGCACCGCATGGTGATGTTGTTAAAGTCTA
>JBATTD010000321.1:0-6669 GCA_049670345.1 Ignavibacteriaceae bacterium | reverse complement strand
ACCGGATACTGACAGATTATTTCTAACAATAAAAAGAGCTTTAGGAAAACGACTGCTTGAAACCGAAAGAGATTCCTTAAGAAAAACACTAAGCGATGAGAAGCCCGAACAGAAAGTTTTTTCAGATATTATTACTGACTCTCCTCATATGTTCAAAGTTTTTGAACTGGCTGAGATTTTTGCTCCAACAAACGAAACAGTTTTAATCTCTGGAGAAACCGGAACCGGTAAAGATTTGCTGGCAAGAAAAATACACGATCTGTCTCCGAGAAAAAACGGACCTTTTATTGCCGTTAACCTTGCATCTATTTCACCAAGTTTATTTGAAAGTGAATTGTTCGGACATAAAAAAGGTACGTTTACAGGTGCAGGAAATGATAAGATGGGTTATTTTGAAGCTGCTCAAAAAGGTACAATCTTTCTCGATGAAATTGGTGAACTTCCTTTAGAACTTCAGGGCAAACTACTAAGAACAATACAATATAATGAGATAATGAGATTAGGCGATCCTAAACCGATCAATCTTGATATAAGAATAATTTCTGCTACAAACCGTAATTTGCTGGAAGTAGTTAATATAAAGGAATTTCGTGCAGATCTTTATTATCGTTTAAACAGAGGTTTCATTCATATACCGCCATTAAGAAAACGAGGTGATGATGTTCTTATTCTTGCAGATCATTTTCTTGAAACAGGCAATAAAATTTATAACCGGAATATTCTTGGTTTTTCGGAAGACGTTGTGAATGATTTGAGAACATACTCCTTCCCAGGTAATGTAAGAGAGCTTGAAAATATCATTCTTAACGCTGTGGCTAAAACTTCTAACGGCCAGTATATTGATACAATTGATCTTCCGGCTGCTCTGCACAGCGATAAGCAATTGTCAACAGAAACGGGGAAGCTTACTTCGCTGGATGACGCCTTGGAAGAACATATAATGTACGTTATAAAAATGATGGGTAATAGTATTCAAAAAGCTGCTCCAATTTTGGGCATAAGCGAAAGGACCTTACAGAGGAGATTGAAAATTATACGAGACAAAGCAAAATAAGTTCGACATCTGTGACGCAATCAATGTCGTTATTCGCGCTTATACATATTCAACATTTTAGTAATTGAATTAAACCCTAATTATATATCCCCAAATCATACTTCTAAGTTTACCCTAACTCTGGCAGATAAATTGCGCCTATTTTACAGGCAAGTTTAACTTTACACACCAAATTGCGTGGAGAGTTATGAATACAGGACAATCACTTTTAAGTATAGGCGCTCTTTTATTATTATCGCTTACAGTTCTAAGAGTGAATAACAGCATTCTAACTACGGACGAGACTTTACAAGATTCCAAACTTGGTTTATTGGCGGTTTCTGTAGCAACTTCATTAATTGAAGAAGCCAGTAAGAAAGCATTTGATGCAGTTACGGCTGAAGATGCAATAATCGATTTAAGCGCTCTTACGTCGCCATACTCATTGGGACCGAATGGATTGGAAACACCTGAAACTTTTAATGATTTTGATGATTACAACGGTTACACGAAACAGGACACAATAAACACGATTGACTACACAATAGCTTGTCAGGTAAACTACATCATTGCTGATAATGTAGATGGTATAATAATGGAAAGAACCTGGCATAAAAAAATAACTGTAATCATTACAAGCTCTTTAATGAGTGACACTTTAATATTTTCCTCGGTATATAGTTACTGGCATTTCAGATAGGAAAAATTATGGGATATAGTACTCTTTTAGACATATTAGGTTCAATAATAATCGGCGGGATTTTACTTACAATTGTTTTCCGCTTAAGTGGTGCTGCCACAGAGAAAACCTACAACAACAGCGGTGAGCTTTCCCTTCAGCAAAACCTTTCAACTATTGCACAAATAATTGAACACGATTTTAGAAAAATCGGTTATTGCGCTGATTGGAATAAACTGCCCGATCCAACAAAAGCAATCTTATTAGCTGAGACCTCAGGCATTAAATATTTAACAGATATTGAGGCGGATGGCAACCTCGATTCTATTTATTATTATTTGGGACCAACATCTGAATTAACTGTAACACCAAATCCCAGAGACCGTATCCTTTACAGGATAGTAAATGGTGAAAATCCGGTTCAAGCAAATCTCGGCGTCACTCAATTCCACATGGTTTATTATGATGCACTTGGTGATACCGTTTACTTACCGATTGCTAACTACGGGTTAATATCGAGTATAGAAATTAATGTAACTGTTGATAATGTAGCAGCTTATGATACAAGTTATTCAAAGGCCTATTGGAGGCAAATAAGAATGGTTTCAAGGAATTTAATAAACAGATAGGAAAACGAAATGAGTGGAAAAGCTTCTTTACTTGTAATTGCAGGTTTCAGCTTAATCTTTTTAGTAATCTCGGTAAATTTTGGGAGTGTATCAAATCGTGCAGTCGATAACTACGTAGATTATTCTAACGAAACAATATCGCATAATATTGCCACCAGCGGGGCTAATATTGCGGCGAATGAAATATACCTTGATCCAACCTGGGATGATGGATACCAAAACCTGATTTACCAGGGCGGTAGCTTGGATATTGATGTAAATGTAGTAGATGCATTCCAAAATATCCGGGAGATTGTTTCCACGGCTGATTACAACGGCAAATCAAGCACTGTTAAAGTAACTCTTTCTCCAAGCAAATTTTCCAAGTTCGCTTACTACTCGGTTTCTGAAGGTGGTACCATTTGGTGGACCAACAGTGATACAATCTGGGGACCATTCCACACACAGGATTATATGAGGGCATACCGCCACCCCTCGTTTTATGGGAAGGCAACCACTAAGAAAAATCTGATCTATTATACTAGCAAAAGTAAGGATAAGCCATATTTCTTCAGTGGATTTGAAAATGGTGTAAACCTCCCTCTCCCCGATAACGCTGTAGACGATATTGAACCAATGGCCGATGATAACGGATTAAAGTTTAATGGACACGATACTGTTTATATAAACTTTGATCAGGATAGCTTAAAATTTCGTTTTTCTTACGGGGCACCGGATACAGTTGTTTATTTACCTTCGGCTGCACCAAATGGAATTATATTTGCAAAGAATTCAATCGTAAGATTAAAAGGTGTTGTAAGCGGGCAATATTCGGTTGTAAGCTCGGGTCCTTCCGGAAAAGGAAAAATATATCTTGATGATGATATCGTCTTTAATCAAGATCCACTTCATTATCCCACTTCTACGGATTTACTTGGCATAATTGCCAAGAACGAAGTGCTTATTACTGATAATCCAGCCAACCATAGTGATATAAATATAGATGCCTCAATTTACACCGAAACTGGGGGGTTTGGCGCTGATAACTATAAGTATAGACCGGTTAGTGGTAATATAAATCTGCGTGGTGGAATAATACAGCACACCAGGAGAGCTGTAGGTACTTTTAATCAATATGGCCCAGGATCAGGTTTTGCTAAGCGATACCGTTATGATGAGAGATTAAGGGTTGCTTCTCCCCCCGGTTTCCCCGGAACCGGCAGTTTTGAGATAGTTGCCTGGTTAGAATAATTATCAGTCCAGACTATATTTTCATTATCGAAGAGCTATGTTTCGCTATTAAAGGCAAAAATTATACAAGACAAAGCAAAATAAGTCCGACATCGGTGACGCAATCTACGTCGTTATTGACGCTCAAATAATTTCGACATTTTAGTAACCGAATTAATTCCTAATTATACTTACCCAAATAGCACTTCTGTATTTATTTTAATTTTGGCAGTTAAATTGCAACTATCTTAACGGTAAGTTTGACCTTACACACTAAATTGAAAAGGGAATTATGAATACAGGACAATCATTTTTAAGCATCGGGGCGTTATTATTATTCTCCTTAGTATCTCTCAACTTCAACTCATCAGTTCTATCAAACACTACTGTAGAAGTAGAGAATAAAGTTTATTTAACTGCCTTCTCTTTAGCAGATGATTTAATTGAAGAAGTAAAGCAAAAAGCGTTTGATGCAGCAACGATTGATTTTCCTACAACTGACCCATCTACCCTCACCGCCGCGAATAACCTTGGCAATGGTTGGTGGGAAACTTATCCTGATTATAATGATATTGATGATTACAATGGTTTTACTCAATCTGTATCTGCTCCACATGCAGAAGGTTATCAGATTACCTGCGTTGTTCAGTATGTTGATGGTGATGACCCCGATCAGATTGTTTCAACTCAAACATTTTACAAAAAAGTAACCGTTACAGTAGACAGCCCTTATTTAAGAAATCCAATTCAACTATCTCACATATTTACCTTAAAGTAAGCTATGAATATTATACTAGATTTAATGGGTTCAACAATAATTGGTGCATTGATAGTTTCAATGCTTATCAATTTTAATATGTTCCAAAGCAACTCTATAATTTCATCCGATTCAGAGCTGCAACTCCAGCAGAATGCGAAAACACTTGCAGAGATTGTTAACCACGATTTAAGAAAAATAGGTTACCGATATGATAACACTGCATTTGTTGAAGCAGACTCAGAACGGATATCATTCTATTCTGATGTTGACAGGGACGGAAACATCGAACTTGTAACTTATATGCTTGGTGATACTACAGAAGTATCTGGAACAACAAACCCAAGAGATAGGATTCTTTGCAGGATAGTTGACAGCGATACTATTAAAGGACCCTCCCTTGGATTAACAAAAACTAAATTTTCTTACTTCAACGGATCAGGTTTAGCGACAACAACTCTCTCAGACATACAATACGTTAAAGCGGAACTCTGGATTGAAACAATTGAACCGGTTGATGGTGGATATCCGTTTACTTATTGGGAATTAATAATTAATCCGAGGAATTTATAATGGGTAGAGGAATAATAATAACAGTTTTAGGAGTTTCTGTAATTACTGCATTTCTTGTTTTGAAATTAAATGCTAATTCTAAACAAGGATTAAAGACAACAGTAGATTACTATGAATTAACTCAAGCAAGACTTATTGCTAACTCCGGTGTGGAAGTATATCTGGAAAAACTGCGAAGAAATAAAACTCTCAGTGGCAGCTACACAGATATTGATTTGATGGATGGAGAATATGACATTTCGATAACCGGTCCGGATTCACTAATGACCATCACATCAACCAGTCATTTCGGAAATACCAATCATCAGGTGATTGTAACGGCAAAAAGAGAACCTGCAGTTATGCCGCAAGTTAATGGATCTCTGTATATTTCATCTGATACGCTCGCAGTGAAGCTGCAAGGTAATTTGGATATTGATGGAAATGACAGGAATATAGATGACTCTCCGGGTCCGGAATCACCATTACCAGGTATTGCAGTTGATGATCCGGGGGATAGTGCTTATGTAATTAACACTCTAAAATCAAAAATTGCAAATGATATAGAGGGATTGGGTGGTTCTCCAAGTGTACAAACTGTTGGTGACTCTACAAACTGGCAGGAAGTATCAGAAAATCTAATTTTTTCTGCTGATTACACGGTGCCTACCGGAACTTACTCCACTGGAACGGTGTTAGGAACTTTTGCTGAACCAAAAATTACTTATGTAACAGGTGATGTTGATTTTTCCGGAACAGCTACCGGCAGCGGGATAATGATTATAAATGGGAATGTAACAATGAGTGGTCAATTTACTTATTATGGTATGCTTATAGTTTATGGTCAATCCACTATTGTAACTGATATTGTGGGAAACGGAGGAATTTACGGTTCAACAGCCCTGGTTGGAAATACCGTTGATATAAAAGCAACAGGAAACGCTTCATTCTTTTACAGCAGCCAGGCAATTTCAAATGCACAAATTAAAATGAAGTCATCAAGATTTGAAATACTAAGTTGGTGGGAATAAAAAAATACTAAACATTAGAATTGTTTTTTGAAATTTAATTAAGAAGTAGTTCATGGCTCTGTCACCATCTTATTTACTCCAGAGGAACGAGCAGTTTTGAGACCCTCATATAGAACTGCTTGTTCCTATTAATTTTTCATTATTGTAATGCTATGCTTCACTATTAACGGTTGAGAGAATTAGATTTTACATAAAACGTTGAGGTGAAGGATGGAATCTATAAGCACTAAAAATAAGATCATTACTTACGATCTTACAAGATTTGCAGGGAGAATAGCCAACAATCGATTCACATTTTTTAATTTTATAAAAATCACGATTTCCCTCTCAATCTTTTTTGCATTAATTATGCTTGTGTTTAGATAGTAGTTGTGGTCTTGGTGCTAACAGCAGATCGTACAGCAGAACGCATACTTAGGAGAGAAGTAATATACTTTTTAAGATAATTGAAGGATTTACGCTTGTAAATCTTCTTCCCGAATGAGCAATAAAACTGCCGTTTGCGGAATGATTAAAAACTTTTCAGCATCAAACTCAATTTCCACAGCTTCTTTTCTTAAAAAGATCGCTAAATCTCCCTCTTTTGCCTGCAGAGGAATATACTTAACCTGTTCGGAAGATTCTTTCCAGGGTTCTTCATCTTCCTGCGAAGATGTTGCATAACCGGGACCAACTTTTATAATGTAGCCACTCTGAACCTTCTCTTTTTCTTTAACGCCGGCAGGCAGGTATAAACCGCTGTTTGTTTTTTCAGAGTCTGCCTGGGGTCTGATTAAAAC
>JBATTD010000320.1:0-10404 GCA_049670345.1 Ignavibacteriaceae bacterium | reverse complement strand
ACTGGACACTATCTATATAATATAGGGTTATTGAATTAAGAGGACACGTTCCAGTTGATTCAGAAAAGACTGAAAAGATATTATGAAAAAAGAAAGCATTGTATGTGGAATCGATATCGGGGGAACAAATACAGTAATTGGGTTTATAACAAGAAACGGTAATTGTATAAAGGAGATTTCCCTCCCAACCAACTCCGGACTTACTCCAAATGAATATTTTAAAAATATTTCCGGTCTGATTCAAGAAACACTAAGCACAATTTCATCAAATTTTAATTTAGTTGGGATTGGAATTGGCGCACCCAATGCTAATTATCAAAAAAAAACAATTGAGAATCCACCAAATTTGAACTGGGGAATTGTTGATGTTTCAAAAACAATGAAAAAATATTTTGATTTACCCATAACTATTATTAATGACGCAAATGCTGCAGCTATAGGTGAGTTGCATTTTGGAGCTGGAAAAGGTATGGAGAATTTTATTTTGATTACATTAGGCACCGGATTAGGAGGTGGGATTGTGGTGAATGGAGAAATAGTAAACGGGCGAAATGGAATTGCTGGTGAAATTGGACATATAATTTGTGAAGAAGGTGGGAGACAATGTAAATGCGGACTAAAAGGGTGTTTAGAAACTTATGTTTCAGCAACCGGGATTGTAACGACCGCTAAAGAGCTCTTAAATAATTCGAATTTACCCTCAGTCTTGAGGAAAATAAATTCATCGAGCATTGATTCAAAATTGATTTTTGAAGCAGCATTAGATGATGACCTGTTAGCATTAAACGCGTTTGAATTAACGGGAAAGGCTCTTGGAACTCAGTTAGCAGTTATAGTTTCCATAATCAATCCTGAAGCAATATTTCTTCTTGGGGGACTAGCAGGAGCTGGGGAATTAATAATCGAGCCGACAAAAAAATATATGGAAAAAAATCTATTTACGCCTTATAAAAATAAAGTTAAAATTTTACCCTCTGGCTTAAATAACGTAAATGCGGCTGTTTTAGGAGCTGGTGCCTTGATATGGAATGAATTGGAAAGTCTTGAAAATGTATTTGTGGAAAACTAAGATTTGGAGATTTATAATTGGATAAATTATTTTCTAATTGCTATTTAGTTTTACATATGAGAAAAATTCTTTATTATAGAAATAAAATTAGGTTCAACAAATTTATGATTGTCTCAATAACCACTTTTATAGTTTTGATGTTTCTTAATTGTAGTTCAGATGAACATGGTGATATAATATCACCTGATCCAACCGATTCGATTCCTGGATGGGACTTAGTCTGGAATGACGAATTTAGCGGTACAGCTATAGATTTTACTAAATGGGAACATGAGGTCAATGGACAAGGCGGCGGAAACAATGAATTACAATATTATACAGACAGAGAATTAAATTCGCTCATTGATGATGGTAAACTTGTAATTAGAGCTTTGAAAGAAACCTATACAGGACCGGATGGAACTCGCGAGTATACTTCTGCAAGATTGAGAACGAAAAATAAAGGTGATTGGAAATATGGGCGCTTCGAAATAAGAGCAAAACTTCCTCTTGGACAGGGATTGTGGCCAGCGATTTGGATGCTGCCCACAGATTGGGTTTACGGCGGTTGGGCAGCTAGCGGAGAAATAGATATAATGGAACTACTTGGGCAAGATCCTCAAAAAGTCTATGGCACTTTACACTATGGAGGTCAATATCCTAATAATGTTCACACAGGTGATTCATATAGTTTATCTATTGGCAGCTTTTCAAGTTCTTATCATACCTTCGCCCTTGAATGGGAAGAGAATGAATTCAGATGGTACGTAGATGACATCTTATATCAAACCCAAAACGTTTGGCATTCTGATGGGGAGCTATATCCGGCACCATTTGATCAGAGATTTCATATATTATTGAATGTTGCCGTTGGTGGTAATTGGCCGGGTAGCCCTGATAATACGACTACTTTTCCGCAGACTATGATTGTTGATTATGTGAGAGTCTACAAAAAATCAGAATAACATTACTTTTATATATTTCTAGCTAACCGAATAATTCTTAACGGAAGATGTTCTCCATTAATGAAGTTTCTTAATATTTTTATAATCATTTTATTCTTTATCATTGGCTCTAATAATTTCAGAGCTCAATCAAATATCATTGCTAAAATTGGTATTAAGGAATTAACTAAAGATGAATTCAGGCTCCGCTATGAACTCTCACCAAGGATACTATCAAGTAATTTTGATGATACCGACTCACTGAAATTAAAATTTCTTTACTCATTATTGGCAGAAAAACTCTGGGCAATTGAAGCTATTGATATAGGATTATCCAACTCAGAAGACTTCAATTTCTATTATAAACCAATTGAAAAAATGTATGTAAGAGATGAATTATTCAGGACTCAGATTAAAGATAAAGTTATAATTACCGATAGCGATATATCTAGAGGAGTAAGTAAATATATCAAGTTTCTTCAAATTAGGACTCTGGCTTCTGATGATTCATCAAACATATATAATATTTATTCCAGACTGAATGAAGTGGGTTCCATTGATTCATTGTTAGTCATTATTCCTAATTCAAAATCGGAAACTACACTGTTGGAGATAAAATTTGGAGATTTAAATGATGAGAATCTTGAGGATGTATTGTATCTATTAAATATTAACGAGTATACTACTCCTATTCAAAACGGAGATAACTGGTTTATATTTGAACAAAAGGGCACGAAACCAAATATACCAGAAGTCTCTCAAAATAAACTTCAAAGTGATGTTGAAGAAATTATTAGAAACCGTAGAACGCGAATTTTATATGATGATTTTTATAAAAAATATTTCAGTGGATATACTTTGAAAGCCGATGAGGAAGTATTTATAAAAATTTCGCAAGAGTTTTATAAGGTAATAAAAAATCGATTAAAGCTAAATCCGCTTGTTGATAGCCCGGATAAATATTATTTAGTTGAGAGTGACATTCTGAATGTTAAGGAAATTCTTGGTCCCGATTTTCTTAACCGGACAATATTCAAAAGCAAATACGGACCGGTAAAAGCCTATGATTTCCTAGGTGATCTTACTCTCGTAGATATAAGTTTCAAAGAAGTAAATCAACCTGTGATAAATAAAGTACTATCGAATGAACTAAAAAGATTTATGCAGCAGGAAACAATTTCTCGTGCCGGTTACGAAATGGGAATACAGTTCTCTACCGGAGTAACTTTTCATTTAGATTTGTGGAGAGACAATCTTCTTACACAAATATTAAAAAATAGTTTTAACTCCGATATAGAAGTAACAGAGAATGAGGTTAAACAGTATTATAGTGAAGTATTTTCAGATTCCTTAGAAATATCGGAATTCAACATACAATCAATCAACATAGCTAGTATAGATCAAGTTGAGACTATATTAAATCAACTTGAAGAAGGATACAGTTTTGAACAGATTGCAAACTCTATCGATTCAAGTGCCAGCATTTATACTGAGAACATATCCAGTGTAAACAGCTTGAAAAAATATGGTGCAGTAATTGATATTATTTCAGAACTAAATGTTGGGGACATTTACGGTCCTATTGAAACAGTAAGAGGTTATACAATTATTAAAGTAATTGAACCAAAACAAATAAGTGATTCTATAATTACGGAAATTCAAAACGTTCAGGACAAGATTTACAAAAAGTTATATTTTGAGAAGCTAAATGAGTTATTAGAGGAAAAAACAATTAAATTTGCAAACAAGTATGGAATAAAATTAAGTGAAGATTTCATACATTCGGAGCAATACTCAGATGTAAATTTATTTGTACATAGATATATGGGATTTGGCGGACGAATTGCTGCCGTGCCATTTACAACTCCATTTTATAAATGGTATTATCGATGGAAAAATAATTCTAAAATAAATCCTTAGAAAAAAAATATTGAGAATTTTGAATGTTAAATTATAAAAGAGTATGTCACATTAAATTAATACTTACTGCTTTATTCATTTTTATATCTGTTGAAGCTTTGACCCAGGAGAAACCATCGTTAATAACTTTTATACATCCCAAACCAGGTGCAGAATATGTTACACCACAATCCGGCATATTGATTAAATTTAGCAACAACTATAAGAACAACTTGAAATCATCTGATTTCCACTTTAGTGTTTTTGGAGAGAAAAGTGGATTACATAACGGTGAAACAATAGTTTCTGATAATACAATAATTTTTAAACCATCTTCCATTTTTAAAACATCAGAAAAAATATTTGTTTCTTTTATTGCCCGATTGCCCGATTGGAACGATTCGTTAAAATTTTCTTTTACTACCAGTTATATCAATGAATTTGAACCAGAAATCTTTTTATCAGTTTCGGATGATGAGAAATTCTTTAAGCAATTGCAGAATAGTAAAAGTGACTTAGAAACAAAAGGTGAAGTGACTACAATAAATGGAGTTTCAGTTCCAAGCGACTTTCCACATTTTGAATCTGATATCCTTAATAATGGAATTGCAGAGGGAAGAATTTTTCTTAATAACTGGCAGGGTTCCCCATATATAATGATTCTGGAAAATGATGGCACACCTTATTTTTACCAAAGAGTAGAAGAACGCGCAAGAGATTTTAAGGTGCAGCCAAATGGATTGCTTACCAGAAGATATATAGCTGATTTGTATGGCTTTGTTGGTATGGATTCTAATTACACAGTGATAGATACTTTTTTATGCACAAATGGTTATGGTACGGATGAACACGAAATCTACATGTTGGAAGACGGACATTATTTCCTAATTGCAATTGGATATCGTCAGTTAGATATGAGTGTAATTGTTTCTGGTGGAGACCCTAATGCAACTGTTATCGATAATCATATTCAAGAATTTGACGCAGATCATAATCTAGTATTTGAATGGCTATCCTACGATTATTTTAATATCATTGATGCAGTGCATGAAGATTTAACTCAACACACGATAGATTATATTCATATGAATTCTATTGCTGTGGACTATGATGGAAATATCATCATATCAAGCCGGCACTTAAGTGAGGTAACAAAAATAAATCGTCAGACAGGAGAAATAATCTGGCACCTGGGTGGTGAAAATAATGACTTTGCATTTATTAATGATAATTTTGGAATCTCATATCAGCACTTTGCCCGTCCAGTTGAGGGTAAACCAAATCATTACACAATTTTTGATAATGGTAATTATCACAACCCACATTTTTCACGGGCTGTAGAATTTCAACTCGATACTTTAAATAAGACTGCAAGCAAAGTCTGGGAATATCGGCATGCCTCCGACAGGTACACCCCCTGGATGGGTAATGCACAACGTCTTCCAAACGGTAATACACTAATTAATTATGCTGATGGATCACTGCCAAAGGCAACTGAGGTTTCAGAGTCTGGTGAGATAGTATATGAAGGTAACTTCGTTAATTACACTCATTGTTATAGAACATACCGCTTTGAATGGGAAAGTATAATAGATAAACCTTACTTAATTGTTGAAGCTTATCCGACTAATGTTACTCTTATTTACAATAAGTTTGGTGATAATACGATTGGAAAATATGTTGTTTTTGCCGGATTAGATGAAAATTCGTTAATACCAGTGGATACCGCTTACAATACTTTTATTGAGCTTACAGAACTTGAAAATCATACCAGGTATTATTTTGGTATAACAGCGATTGATAGCTCAGGAAATGAAAGTCAGATATCGAATATTGAAAATGTCCTGGTTAATTTTACTCCGCCTAGTGAAAATTATTTAGTTAATGGGGACTTTTCCAATGGTGATGCTAATTGGATATTTAATGTTTTTAATCCTGCCGATGCTTCAGGAGGAGTTAATAGTTCTGAAGAATATGAAATAAATATTAATAATGGGGGCTCAGAAAGATGGCATATACAACTCTCACAAAATAATATTCCCTTAATAATGGGAAGAACTTACCAGTTTGAATTTGATGCAAGAGCAACGGCGCAACGAGTAGTGGATGCAAAATTAGAACGGAACGGACCACCCTATGAAAATTACAGTCAGAATGGGCCGTCATTAGTAACTACGCAGATGCAACACTACTCTTTTCAATTTGAAATGCAACATCCAAGCGATTATGAGACTAGAGTTATTTTTAATTGTGGAGCGGATAGTAATGATTTATACTTTGATAATATTTCTCTTAAAGAAATTGTAACATCAATCGTCGAAGAGACTGATATTATATTTACTGAACATAGCTTAAATAATAATTACCCAAACCCTTTTAACCCAACTACTAATATTAGTTTTAGTATTACTGATAACGGATTTACTATTTTAAAAATATATGATGTGCTTGGAAACGAAATAGCAACACTTATTAACAGTGAGTTGTCTCCGGGGAAATATAATGTTGAATTTTCCGCCATAGGCGGATCCTCCTCCGGCGGAAATGCAACCAGTTTACCAAGTGGGATATACTTTTACAGGTTAAGTGTGAACAATTTTACCATTACCAAGAAAATGGTGCTGCTAAAATAAAATATTTTGCTTTTGGCTTAATCTATCTGTGGTTGGTCCGGTAGGTTTTGAAGGGTTACAAGGTTCATCAGTCTTTACTCCTTTCTGTTTGATTTATTTTATGAATTGTTATCTCTCCCTTAGACAGAGTGAGCTCGATACGATCGCCAATGTTCAGCTCATAAGCACTAAGATATTTACCTGAAATACGAATGAATGGCACACAACTTCTACCCTGGTAGATATAATATATCTTTCTGGTCCTTTTCACAGGTAGATCTCCTTTAAACTTGTATTGCTAACAACTATCAATAAGGTGATAACAATGATATTGATGAATATTTTAAGACAAAGTGAGCAATCTATGGGAGGGGGGGTAGGTCTTTAAGCTTGCTTTATAGGGAGAAAAAATGACCTCTTAAATTTTGGATAAATTTTTTTAGGAAGTTTATGAAGAGGTATAATTTGGGTGATGGAGATTTTGAGTTAAATTGATTTCTGCGACTAACGGAATTGGTATTTGTGTCAGTGGTGGCAATAACGTTCCGCCTCTTTGGATAAGGATAAATTGCTTCATTGAAAAAAAGCTGCTAATAAGCACTTCATCCACCATTGCATAAATACCATGTTGCCTGCTGTGTATTTACTTGGAATTTTCCTTCATCAGTTGAAAATCTTTATGCCCCGCCTGCCAAAGTGCTAATGAAAAGACATTCGCGTAGTTGCGGTACATTACAAACTTCTCATCGGACCAATGCCCGCTATCGTAATTTATCATTAGGAAAATTGGTCTGCCGGATGGATTTGCACTTTGCAATGCAGCTATCAGTTTTGCAGGTTGCCACACAGGCACCCTGGTATCGTTAATACCTGAAACAGCAATTACTGCGGGATACACTACGCCCAGTGTTACATGCAGGTAAGCATCCATTTCTATCAAAGCCATTGCTTCAATCGAATCCTTTACTGTTCCAAACTCTTTGGCATCAAGAGCACCATTGGGTCTGTTTTCTCCACGCAAGGGATTGCTTACAGGAACATTGTTGATGGCAACGACAAATAAATCAGGGCGCTCCGTCATAGCTCTTCCAATCATAATGCCACCGGCACTCGCACCTTCTCCAATAAGATGTCTTGCTGATGTGTACCCTTTATTTATCAGGTACTCCCCGCAGGCAATAAAATCTTTCCATGTATTTGGCTTAGTTGTTTTGAAACCGCCCATATGCCATGCAAATCCTTTTTCTCCACCTCCACGGGGATGTGTTTGAGCAATGATGATGCTATTATTTAATAATGGTAGGTACAGTAGATCAAAGTAAGGTTCCATTAAACTGCCGTAAGAACCATAGCCTGTCATATACACAATATTGTTTCCATCTTTCTTTAAGTTTTTGTTATAAATAAGCGATAAAGGGACCATTACGCCATCATGACTTTTAATTTCTACCTCTTCCACTACAAGTTCATCTGCTCCTGGATATTTTATTTTTGGAAAAATAGCGTTGATAGTACTTTGACCGGTAAGAGGATTATAGTTATAGCGGGTAGTTGGTTGTTTCCATGAGGATATATGCATAACACAATCATTAGTTTCTGCATCAAATGTTTGTGGCCATGTAAAACCATCTAGAGGAAGTTGTATCGTATTGATTTCGCCATTTGAAAAATTATACTGTTCAACAGTAGTATTGATTCCGTCTGTTTTTTGAATAAATAAGAAATCTCTGCATCCCCCCATCCAATCAATTGATTTGTTGCTTTCTGCAATAATTGTTTGTGCATGCGCAATATCAAGATCATTTAGTGATGCAATCATTAATTTTCGATTTGGAGCATCTTTTCTTGTAAGAAGATACACTTTCTCTTTATAAATTATTGCATTTCTCACCTGATCTTCTTTTTTTGCTAAAGGATTCCATTTAGGTTGGCCCTTGTTCAGGTCAGAAACAGACGCAAAAAAACTTCTGTTTTGATCCTGTGCGCCACCCCATAAATTCACGATCAGGTATTTGTTGTCAAGTGAATAGTTTACAAATAATAGATCGGACGGTTTTATGTCAAGGCCGGGATTGCTGATACGTGAAATAACGGTTTTATCTTCCTTTATGCTTGTTCCAAGTTGATGAACTTTTACAGGAATATCCAGGAAGAAATTTGACGAAAGTTGATCAGTAGTTTGCAGGGCTCCATAAATAAATCCTTCGTTATTTGGTGTCCATGCCTGAAGCGACATTACCGGGTAGAGGCTATCAGGATAAAACTCCTTTGTGTTTACATCGATGAACTTTACAGTACAAATATCAATTTTACCGTTTTCAGTCAGAGCTAATGCTACCTTTTTCCCGTCTTTACTCGGCAGAAAGCCGTAAGTAATTTCTGTTGATTGGCCTTTAGCATATTCCTGAGGATTAAACAATAAAATTTCTTTGCCTGTTTCTCCTTGTCTGTAATATAACTTTCCAACATTTTCACCCCTCAATATTTTTATATAAAAATACCTGCCTTTTTCACGCAATACATAAGGTATGCCTACAGTGTTGATTTGATCCAACCTTTCGTATTCTTCCATTAAGGTATTTCTGCCCGGTATCTTTTCAAGCCATTGATTGGTCAGATCAGCTTGCGATTTTAACCAGGTCTGCACTTCTGAATTATTTGCATCCTCGAGCCAGCGGTAATTATCCACTATAACCTTACCGAAGATAGTATCTGTTACAGGTTGCTTCTTTGTATGTGGATAATTGAAAATCTGTGCGAAAGACTTGTTGCAGAAAAAAAAACAGGAGTAGAAAATAATTGCAAACAAGTAGATGGTATGTAATTTTTTCATTTTGACCTCCGTTTTTAATTGATTATTAATTTTAGTTGTATTTATAGATTAATAAGAATCATAATTCTGTTGCTTACCTGGTAAATTTACAAAATATAATAATTTGCTTTAGTCTTTATTTTAATGCGCTACAACATCTCAATAAACGCAATACGTATATTAGGTAATATTTCGGTTGGCACGTACTGCGTATATCGGGACTAAGTTAATTATTTATTTTTCTATTCGCTTCATTGGAATACTTATTTAATAAAAATAAAGATTAGTAAAAATAAGTGCAAATAAGTCGGTGAATGGGGGTTAATCAGGTTGAAAAACTTTAATAAAAAACCCCCTGCTCAACTAAGAATAGGGGGTTAAGAAATGCTAAGGTTAGAAAACTTATTTCATCAACACCATCCCTGGCTGCCGCAGGCAGGTTCTTAGTCTCAACCTGAAACTTCAGCTGCTGGGGGGATTATTTGGAATCCTAACTGTTGATACATCTCAAGCACATTCCAAAATGTTTGTTCTTCATATATCTTCCCGTTTCTTACTCTTGAGACTGCAAAGCCTGAAATATTTATTTCTTCACAAGTTGCAGGCAACTCACCAAGTGGACCATCATTTGTTCCTGTTATTGTCCAGTATGAAAAAATAATATTATCCTTAACATAAAAACTATCTATGGATAGCTCAAAGTCTGAAAATGTTTTTGAGTTGTATTCAATAAACTCCTCCAATTTATCTATCCCTTTTATACCTTCTGGAAAGAACGGAGAGATCATTTGATAGCTCGTGTCTAATATTTCATTAGCAATTCCTGTATTTCCCTTTTCCCACATTTGTTCATACATATCGTTTATTTTCTTTGCTTCTTCATTGGTCAGACCTTCTTCTTTAACAGTGCAACCAAATCCCACAAAGAGTAAAGTGATAATGAATAAACTACTTTTTAGACTTTTCATATTAGCTCCAGTATTTTATTTTTATAAATAAATTGACTTAACTGTTATATTATTTCATCAACACCATCTTCTTAGTTTCAATAAAAGAACCTGCCTGCCTGCCGGTAGGCATGGCTTGTAA
>JBATTD010000319.1:0-1789 GCA_049670345.1 Ignavibacteriaceae bacterium | reverse complement strand
CTGAAAGAACAATACTCATTGCGGCGCCGCTTAAAACATAACTAGGTCTTATTAAAACAGGGAATCCCACTTTATTAGAAAAACTCTTTGCAGCTTTCAGCGTAGTAACCTCTTCCCATTCCGGTTGATCAACACCAATCTTATCAAGAATTTGCGAAAACTTGTGCCGGCTTTCAGCATTATCAATTTGCTTTGGCGAAGTTCCTAATATGTGTATACCTTCTTTATGTAGTTTCATTGCGAGATTATTCGGTACCTGTCCGCCTGTTGAGACAATAACACCTTCGGGCTTTTCTTTATCGAAAATATCCAGCACTCTTTCAAGCGTAAGTTCCTCAAAATAAAGTTTATCACATATATCATAATCAGTGCTGACTGTTTCCGGATTACAATTTATCATTATCGATTTTTTCCCGCTCCTGTTAATGGAGTTAACAGCAGTTACGCAGCACCAATCAAACTCAACGGATGAACCGATTCTGTACGGACCACTGCCCAGCACAGCTACCTGATCGTTTTGAGCCAGTTCAATATCATTATCAATTCCGTGATATGTTAAATAAAGATAATTTGTTTGAGCAGGATACTCCGCTGCAAGAGTATCAATTTGTTTTACCACGGGAACCACACCTAACTCTTTGCGATAATTTCTTACAACAGTATGATCGGTGTTTGTTAAAATTCCAATCTGTTTATCTGAAAATCCATTTTGCTTTGCTTCTATCATCAATTCTTTATCAATCTTAACGAGAGGGTTGCCTCTTATTTTTTTCTCGTTATCAACAATGTTTTTCATCTTATACAAAAACCATTTTGTAATTTTTGTTAGATGATGAATTTGGTCAATGGAGTAATTGTTTTGCAGCGCAGATGCAATTGCAAAATTTCTTTTGTCAGTTGGTTCGGAAAGTTCTTTCTCAAGATCATCAAAATGTAAGTTGTTGCAAACAAATCCATCTAATCCCACATCAAGCATACGAATTGATTTTTGAAGAACTTCTTCAAAGCTTCTTCCCAAACTCATTACTTCACCGACTGATTTCATCTCAGAACCAAGCTGCGTGCTTACCTGCTGGAATTTTTGCAAATCCCATCGCGGAAATTTTAATGCAACATAATCAAGAGCAGGCTCAAAGCAAGCAGATGTCTGTTGAGTTATAGTATTTTCAATTTCATTTAATGCATAACCAAGCGCCAGTTTAGTTGCGATAAATGCCAACGGGTAACCCGTAGCCTTTGATGCTAAGGCGGAGCTTCTGCTTAACCTTGCGTTAACTTCAATTATTCTGTAATCATCTGAATTTGGATCAAGAGCATACTGGATATTACATTCGCCGATAACTCCAATGTGTCTTATCAGTTTTATCCCGATTGATCTTAAATTAAAATTTTCTTTGGCCGTAAGAGTTTGAACCGGTGCAATAACAATGCTATCGCCCGTATGTATGCCCATGGGATCAATATTTTCCATTGAGCAGATTGTAATGCAGTTATCAAATTTATCTCTTACAATTTCATATTCAACTTCTTTCCATCCTGCTAATGATTCTTCTATCAATATTTGATTTGTAAACTTGAATGCCTTTTCTGCTTTATCAATCAATTCTGTTTTATTATTAACAATTCCCGAACCCAAACCGCCAAGCGCATAAGCAATGCGTACCATTACCGGGTAACCAATTTCTTCTGCAACCGAAACAGCTTCTTTAACATTTTTTGCAGTTTTGCTCGATGCAACTTTTAAACCAATTTCTTCGCACTTCTGTGAAAAAAGAAACCTGTCTTCGGT
>JBATTD010000318.1:0-2312 GCA_049670345.1 Ignavibacteriaceae bacterium | reverse complement strand
TGGATTCTGTTTGTCAATCTTTAGTGATGAATTCAATACTTGGACAGCTTGCATAACTGAGTCAACATCATAATAAAGACTTCCAAGAAGTTCCAAATAAGCCGGTTCATTTTTTTTATATATTATTGCTTCTTTAATAGAAGCTATTGCCTCACCATAATTATTTTGTTTTTTATACAATAACGCAAGTTCATAATAAGCATCAGAATATTCTGGATAGAGTTGTATTGCGTTCTTAAGGTACTTTTCAGAATTCTGAAAATTTCTTTTTATACTTTCAATTTTCCCCAGATAGTAATTCCCACTTATGTTTTCAGGTACCAGTTTCAGTCCGTTTTTTAAATAATAAGATGCTGAATCAAGATAGTAATTACTTCGGTTTTCGTTAAAGTAGTACTCGGCATAAGCAATACCATGCCTTATATCGCAGGCACTATCTTTTTTATCAACTATAGGTGTAAGAATAAGTTTTTCTGTGTGTAGTCTTTCCGGACTCCAGTCAACTTTATCCCAATCAGAATTTATTCTTATCCAATGATCCGTATCAATTACACCGTGTAAGGTATTGTCTGATGGTGCTTTGTTCATATGACAGCGGTTACAGTCTTCCCTGGATTCGATAAATCTTGATTCCCTCATCGGCAATCCTTCGATTGGGTGGCATCTCATACAGCTTTGCCTGTTATATTTGATCTTATCAACTTCATAAGTGTTATGCGAAGTATGACAAAAGTCGCAGGTTAATTGTCCATGGCTTCCAGTATAACAAGGGCTTAAAAACATTCTGTTACCGGTATCAGCAACCAGAAAAGAATGCTTTGTCTGCTTTGAAGTTGTATAAACAGATCTGTGATCTTTTAGTAATAAACCCGGACGAAAATCGAACCAGCTTTTCATATCGTGAAGTGCCCAGGATTTGCCTTCAATATGGCACTGAAGACAAACATCGTTTCGTCTTTCAGGTGATAGTTTTACCGGGTTAACTATTGTCTTAACAAAATCCGGAATGCCACTTAATTCTTTATCTTTAGTTTGCTTTATGTGTAATTCTCCAGGGCCATGGCAGTCTTCACAACCAATACCAGTATGAAATGGTTTTTCATATCTATTATTTGCATCTTTAACCTGAGGCGTGTGTCCGTTGTGGCACGAGAAACACATACTGCCTGCATATCTTGAAAACCTGTTATTGTTAAATTCTCTGTAACCGGGACTCATATCCCATTTTTGTTTATTTACATACCAGGTAAGAGGCAGCTGGTAAAACATTCCATTTTCGTCATAAAAGTAAATTCTTAAATTAGTTCCAGAACCAATAATATATTGAGCTTCCATCCATCTTTCGTGTACTATATTACCGTCCGGATCAAGTCTGTATTCCCTCTGATAAAATTTGCTGTCCTTTTTTAACATTTCATAGTAGTAATTTTTTGTCGAATCATAAATCTCATAGTCCTGAGGAAATTTTTCGATAACATTATTTTCCGTTACCCGGCTCATAGAATGACCGGTGGGAGAATTCATATACGCATCGTAAACTTCTTTGTGGCATTCTTTACAGCTTTCTGTTCCAGTATATTTCACACTAAGATCAGCTGTAAGAAAAATTAAATCACCGTCTTGAAGATGACAATTCTGGCAACTGTCGATATCTTTGTAGTTATAATGTCCCTTCGGAATAAATAGATATATAATGATAGCACCACACACAAGTATAACAAGAGAAATTTTAATTTTATATTTCCCGAAAATATCTCTCATAACCAACTCCCGTTATATTGCATAATCACCACGATTACCTATTACCAAAAAAATAATTGTTTCCCCCGGTTAAACTTCTTAAAAAATTTTTCAAATCCGCTTTTTCTTCTTTTATTAAACGTAAAGGTTCTATAACACTGCTTTTATAATTATTCGTTACTCCTCCTTTATCATAAAAATCTATGAGATCATTAAGTCCCTTTATAGAGCCATTGTGCATATAAGGAGAGGTTCTTGAAATATCTCTTAATGTTGGTGTCCTGAATTTGCCTTTATCGGAATCTTTATTAGTCACAAGATATCTCCCTAAATCCGGATTTACAGAATCAATTTTAGTCCCATTATTGTGGTATTTTTCATCTGTAAAATTAGGGCCTGCATGGCAGACAGAACATTTTAATCTATCACTAAAAAATAATTTCATTCCTCTTACTGCCGATTCAGATAATGCATTTTTGTTTCCTGCAACATATTTATCGTAAGGTGAATTTCCGGAAATTAGCGTTCTTACAAAGGTTGCAATTGCTTTTGCTATTCCGTCTATATCTATC
>JBATTD010000317.1:0-5850 GCA_049670345.1 Ignavibacteriaceae bacterium | reverse complement strand
AATTAAATCATTATCGGTTGCAGTTGGTGAGATTATCGGCAGATTAGTGCCATTAAATGTTTTAATAGTTACCCTTACTTCATTACTGAATAGGGGACCCAGTATAGCTTTGATAGAGGAATTGTTTCCAAGTTCGTTTCTTATCTCATTTATTTCATCTTCATTGTTTTTTGTATCCCTGATAATAATTCCAATTTTATCATCTCTATCTTCATTGAATTCTGCTATGGCAAATTTAACGCCTTGCAATATTTCATCCGCTGCTGCAGAGGTGGGATAATCGTTTTCATCTTTTTGCAATGGAAGCAATACCCCTAAGAATGATCTATTATCTGGTTCTTCAACAGGCAATATGGGATTATCATAAAGATTTTTTGCTTCTGCTGATTCTTCTGATGAAGGGTACCTTTGTAAGATTTGTGATAATGTAACGAGTGCGTTTTCTCTTTCTCTCTCTTCAAAATATGATTTTGCCAGCAATAGCAACAGATATGGCTTAACTTTATCGCTGGTAAATGAACTACTTATTTTTTTAAGTTCGGAAGAATTGAGATATTCACTTGCAATTTTCTCCCCTATTTCTTTAGCATCTAAACGGTATAATATAGATTTTGTTCTTTCAATTAAAAACGCAATTTCTTTTAATGCATTGTAATGTTCGTAGTTATCGAGATTTAACTTTACAAAAAGTATTCTTATTTCATCAGTGTATTTACTTGAAGGATAATTTTCTAAAAACTCTGTAATTAATTTCCATGCGCTTTCATATTCTTGTTTTTCAATCAGTATTTTTATTGTGAAGAAATATGCTGCGGTGGTTTTTGAATTTAGTTGATACTCATTTATTATTTTCTCAAAACCTGAAAGAGCAGAATTAAATTCCTTTGCATCATACAAATTTACAGCACGTGAAAATTCAGCATCTATTTTATTCCGACCAACTTGAGCCACAGAGCTTATAGAAAAGAAAGTAATAATTAAAGATAGTATTGAGAGTGAAAAGTTTTTAAACATCGGAAGCCAGTTTTTTGTTAAGAAGATCATTGGTTTTACCTTTTCCTTCTAATGCCATTTTATTTTTCGGGTCTAATCTAATTGCAGTATTGAAAAAATTTAAAGCTTCGTTCAGCTTGCCTGATTTCAAACAAGCATCAGCAAGATAAGTATAATCATTCGAAGTTATATCTTTTTTTAAATCTATATGTTTTTCAAAATATTTTTTCGCTTTATTATAATCAACTAGTTTTAAATTAATTTTTCCTGCCCATTTATACAATACCGCTTCTTTTTTATTAAGTTTTATACCTTTATTTATCGAGTCGAAGCTGTGGGTGTACATTTTAAGATAATAATATATTTTGCTAATGATCAGTTGCAATTCCCAGTCATCATCATACATTACCTCAGCTTTCTTTGCATATTTAAGAGCATTCTCATATTGATTTAATTCAAGCTCAAGTTTTGCAAGAATAAGATATGCCTCGTGTATCAGTTCCGGCTCTTCATCAGAAATAATAAAACCGAGAAGATATACTTTGGCTAATTCATAATCATTTAAACTAAAATAACAGTAACCTGTTAAATATGATGCAAAAGGATCTTCAATAGATAGACTCAAAAGTAAATTGAGTGCTTCATCCCATTCTTCATTGTGCATTAAAAATTGAACATAGTAAAGTTTAATCTCATAATTATCCGGCTGTCTGTTTAATATCAACTTCAAAATTTTTTCCGCACTTTTCTTCATTCCTTTTATCTGATAAATATCAGCAAGATTAATATACGATTCGGGAAACTCGGGAAATTCTTCAATCAGCAATTGATATACTTGAATCGCATGCAAATACTTTCCCTGTGCTTCAAATTCTTTAGCGCATTTTATTTTGTGCAGAAATTTGTAATCCAATTTATTCCCATTCAATTGTTGCGGGCGGTTTTGAACTAATATCGTAAACAACCCTGTTAATTCCTCTTACTCTGTTGATTATTTTATTCGAAACATCTGCAAGGAAATCATGTTCGAACGTAAACCAATCAGCTGTCATTCCATCGTACGAAGTTACAGCTCTTAAAGATAAAACATATTCGTAGGTTCGTGAATCGCCCATAACGCCAACCGTACTTACTGGAAGCAATATGGCGAATGCCTGCCAAATTTTATTGTACAACCGTGCTTCTCTGATTGCAGAAATAAAAATATCGTCTGCTTCTCTTAAAATGTCAAGTCTTGGTTTGGTAATTTCACCAAGCACTCTTACTGCTAAACCGGGTCCAGGAAATGGATGTCTTAGAACAAGCTCTTCATCAATTTCCAATTCCTTTCCAACTTTTCTAACCTCGTCTTTAAATAATTCGCGGAAAGGTTCGATTAATTTAAGATGCATCTTCTCAGGTAAACCACCAACATTATGATGCGTTTTAATTGTTGCCGATGCACCTTTCACAGAAACAGATTCAATTACATCAGGATAAAGGGTTCCCTGAATGAGAAATTTTGCATTCTCAATTTTCTTTGCTTCTTCCTCAAACACTTCAATAAAAGTATTGCCGATTATCTTTCTTTTTTCTTCGGGATCAGTTATATCTTTTAATGCAGAAAGAAATTTTTCCGATGCATCAACATGAATATACTTTAGATTTAGTTTTTCATCAAAAAGTTTTCCAACCTTTTCACTCTCATTTTTTCTCATCAATCCATTATCAATATGTATTGATATCAGTTTATCACCGATTGCTTTCTTAACTAAAACTGCTGCAACTGTTGAATCAACGCCTCCGCTTAAAGCACAAATTGCTTTATCAGTTCCAACGATCTCTCTGATAGAATTAATTTTCTCATCAATAAAATTCTTTGGTGTCCAATCGCTTGTACATTTACAAATATTGAGAATAAAATTATTGATTATTTTCTTGCCGTCTTCAGTGTGAACAACTTCCGGGTGAAACTGCACACCGTAAACACGTTCATATTCATTAGAGATTGCACAAATTGGTGAGTGGTCTGATTTACCCAAAACTTTAAATCCCTCAGGTAGTTCGGTAAGATGATCACCATGACTCATCCACACAATAGAATTGTTTTTTACCTCTTTGAAGAGATCAGTGCCATACAGGATTTGGATTTTCGCTTTCCCATATTCCCTGTTTTCAGCTTGTTTAACTTTTCCCCCATAATGCGAACACAATAATTGAAGGCCATAACAAATTCCAAGAACAGGAACTTTTATATCAAGAATTGCCGGATTAAGTTTTGGTGCATTTACGTCATAAACGCTTAAAGGTCCGCCGGAAAGAATGATACCCTTTACATTTTTATTTTGAAAGCTAGAAACATCAACATCATGCGGATACACTTCAGAATAAACATTTGCCTCTCTTATTCTTCTTGTTATCAGTTGTGTGTACTGCGAACCAAAGTCGATAATGATTATAGTTTCGTGACCGCCCATTGTAATTTAAAATTATTAATTAAACAAATTTGTAAAAAAGAAAACCCGCAAAAACGGGTTTATATAATAAGTAAATGTTCGGTTTGGCTTAAACAAAATAAACGCATTATATTTAGTATTCTTATTGCTGCCCTAGTAATTCTTTATAAGCTGCGCTGTCTAACAAAGCATCTATTTCTGATGGATCTGTAATTTCAACTTTTAACATCCAACCTTCTCCGTATGGATCGGTGTTTATTAACTCAGGAGATTCTAGAATAGTGGTGTTGAGCTCAGTAACTTTCCCAGAAAAAGGACCGAAAAGATCACTCACTGTTTTAACTGCTTCAATTGTTCCAAAAGGTTCGCCTTTTGTTATATCTGAAAGATCAGAATCGATGTCAATAAATACTATGTCGCCAAGTTCGCCCTGTGCATAATCTGTTATGCCGAGTTTAGCAATGTTGCCATCAACAAAAACCCATTCATGATCATTTGAATATTTTAGATCGTCCGGTACATTCATAAGTCCCTCTTTATAAAAGTTAAATATTTATTGTTATGTTAATTCAAATTTTTCTAAAAAGCTTGTATCAAATTCTCCCGAAAGAAATCTTTTATCTTCAAGCACTTTTAAATGAAATGGAATAGTTGTTTTTATACCTTCCACAGTAAATTCCTCTAAGGCCCTTTTGCCGCGTGCAATAGCGTGTTCTCTGTTTTTTCCCCAGACAATTAACTTTGCAATAAGTGAATCATAGTAAGGCGGGATTGAATACGATTGATAGATATGAGAATCAATCCTAACCCCAAATCCGCCCGGATAATGAAGTGATGTAATTTTACCTGGAGAAGGTCGAAAATCTTTATAGGGATCCTCGGCGTTAATTCTGAATTCAATACAGTGCCCAACGGGTTTTTGAGGTTTTGTCTCTACTTTTTCGCCGGCAGCTACTAAAATCTGCTGCCTTATCAAATCAACATCGTACGCCATTTCTGTAACTGGATGTTCAACCTGAATTCGAGTGTTCATTTCCATAAAATAAAATTTCTTATGTTTATCCATAAGAAACTCAACTGTACCTGCGCCTTCATAGTTTACCGATTTAGCCCCGAGCACAGCAGCGTCCCCAATTTTGTTTCTCATTTCACTATCTATCGCAGGTGATGGTGCTTCTTCAATTAATTTTTGATGACGGCGCTGAACGGAACAATCTCTTTCACCGTAATGATAAACATTGCCAAACTTATCACCCATAATTTGAATTTCAATATGTCTCGGATTTTCAAGAAACTTCTCAATATAAATAGCCGGATCTGCGAATGCCGCCTCAGCCTCGGAACGAGCCATTTGAAAAGCGGCTTCAAACTCACTTTCTTTCCAAACTATACGCATACCTTTGCCCCCGCCGCCTGCCGATGGTTTAAGAATTACGGGGTATCCTATTTCCGTTGATAGTGCTATCGCTTCATTAACATCTTCAATAACTCCGTCACTGCCAGGGATAACAGGAACGCCGTTCTTTTTCATTGTGTCCTTGGCGTAAGCTTTAGCTCCCATTGCATTTATCATTTCAGGCGATGGACCGATAAACTTTATATTTGATTCCGCACATATTTCTGAAAAATCTGCGTTCTCTGCCAGGAAGCCATAACCGGGATGAATTGCATCCGAACCGGTTATTTGTGCTGCAGATATTAACCCGGGAATTTTTAAGTAACTATCCTTACTAAGGGGTGGTCCGATGCAAACTGCTTCATCAGCAAATGTAACGTGCAGACTCTCCTCATCAGCTTCGGAATATACTGCAACAGTTTGTATTCCTAATTCTTTACAAGTGCGAATAACTCTAAGCGCAATTTCGCCGCGATTAGCAATTAGTATTTTATTGAACAATTATCTCTCAGTTTTAAAATGGTTTTAATTTGGCTCAATAAAAAACAAGGGTTGATTGTATTCAACAGGTCTTCCGTTTTCCACAAGAATTTTAACAACTTTGCCGGCAACATCACTCTCAATCTCATTCATCAATTTCATTGCTTCAACAACACACAATACTGTTCCGGGAGAAACAGAATCTCCCACCTGAACATACGGATCCGCATCCGGCGCCGGTGCCCTATAAAATGTACCAACAATTGGCGAATTGATATCGTGGAAATTATCGGTTGACTTTTCGCTTTTTTCAGCAGGAGTTTTTCCTTCTGTAACCGCTGTTGGATTTGCAGGGGCCTCAACCGATTCTGTTCGAACAATCATTTGAGGCTGCTAGTTTACCAGGTTATTTTTTATCTTTTTGGCAACCTTTATCCGTAAACCGTCCTCTTCAATTTCCAGGTCAGTAACACCACTTGTATCAACAATTTTTACAAGCTTTTTAATTAAATTAAGATCCATAATAAATCCTTATAATTAAGATTT
>JBATTD010000316.1:0-1988 GCA_049670345.1 Ignavibacteriaceae bacterium | reverse complement strand
GATCTTTCTCCGGCAATTCTGGAAAGAACATTATTTCATTGTACTAACAGTTACTATATATCAAATGTTAAAGCAACTGCAATAAGTTGTAAAACAAATCTTCCGCCCAATACTGCATTCAGAGGGTTTGGTGGTCCTCAGGGAATGTTTGTGATTGAATCTGCAATTTATAAAGTTGCAGAGAAAATGGGGGTCGATCCTGCAGAAATTCAAAAGAAAAATCTTTTAGATGAAAGTGACGAATTTTCGTACGGGCAAAAAACAGAACATTGTAATGCGAAGATAACCTGGCAAAAAGTGGAAGAGAAATATAATGTTACTGAAATAAGAAACAGTGTAAATGAGTTTAACGCTAATAACAACATTTACAAAAAAGGTATTGCGCTAATGCCGATTTGTTTTGGTATTTCTTTTACCAACACTTCGATGAATCAGGCGAGTGCACTCGTGCATGTTTATACTGATGGAAGTATTAGCGTGAGCACAGCGGCGGTTGAAATGGGACAGGGTGTGAATGAAAAAATCCGGCAGGTCGCAGCAAAAGTTTTTTCAGTTAACATCGAAAGAGTAAAAACAGAGACTACAAACACAACCCGCATTGCAAATACTTCTCCCACAGCGGCAAGCAGCGCTGCTGACCTTAACGGTAAAGCAACTGAACAAGCATGCTTGAATATTATTTCACAACTTAAAGCTGTTGCCGCAGAAATATTAAATGCTTCATCATCTTCAGTAATAGAAATTAAAGATGAAATAGTCTATCAGGATGGCAATAAAACAAATTTGCATTGGAACGAATTAATTAAAACAGCAAATTTAAAAAGAGTTAATTTATCATCGCATGCTTTTTATGCAACTCCAGATATTCATTTCGACAGAGAAAAAGAAAAAGGCAAGCCTTTTGCCTATCACGTATATGGAACTGCAATTATAGAAGCAACTGTTGATTGCCTTCGCGGCATTTATAAAATAGATTCTGTAAAAGTTGTTCACGATTTTGGGAAATCAATGAATCCAATAATCGATCGTGGACAGGCGGAAGGTGCAATAATGCAGGGACTTGGATGGATGACAATTGAAGAAATAATTTATGATGCGAAAGGGAAACTGTTAACTGATGCACTTTCAACTTATAAAGTTCCGGATATTCATTTTACACCTGATGTACAAATTGATTTCCTGGAAAACTCCGAAAATCCATTTGGTGTTTTCAAATCAAAAGCAATTGGAGAGCCGCCTCTTATGTATGGTATAGGAGGCTACTTCGCAATTATGAATGCTATAAAACAATTCCGTCCCGATGTAAGGTTTAACATCTCTGCACCGATCACGCCCGAAAAAGTTTTGCTTAATCTTTACAGTAAGGTGGACGAAAGTGTACCTACATAGCAGTTCTTTTGGAGCCGCAGATACATTAACTATTCGAGAATTAGTGGCTGAAATAAATGATTAGTATTATTGTACTTTGATTGAGAAGGTAAGTATGCTATATGGATATATATTGAATAATGCTATTTACTTTTTACTCAGGATGAATTTCTGGTCGATCAATATCGTGCGCATTATCATCGGTTAATTCTCCCAATGGTTCGTGAGCGATGTTTGTCTCAGAACTGGTGAAGAGAATACTTCCATCTTTTATATGTTTATATAAAAGATCATTTTCAATTAAATAATAAAATCTCTTTTCAAACTCTTCAATTGAAATTCCTGCAGTTGCAGCAAGTTTTGCAAGTTCGTGCGGGTCATCAAAATCTGCCTGATTTAATCTCAGCATATATCTTCTTGCTATGTAATATGCTTCAGAACTCGGATCGACCATTCTAACCTTGGTTCTGTTTGTTTTCGGATCCAAAATGTCTTTAAAATATAGCGGTACAAATCTACCACCCTGAATAGAGATCATGGCTCCGCTGCCGCCATTTATTAAAAATTGCGATGCAGAAAAACCAAGGTCTCTTGTATATTCCATATCATACGGTATAGGG
>JBATTD010000315.1:0-1620 GCA_049670345.1 Ignavibacteriaceae bacterium | reverse complement strand
TATCAAATATAGTTCCGAAATTTTTTGGTTATCTTTTTGTGCGGTTAGGATTATTTTATAAGAAAAGGTAAATTTTTTCTTTTTAAAAAAGAAAGGGCTGTAAAAATTACTCTTACAGCCCAAATTAGGATAGTAGTTACCAAGTTTAGTTTATAACAGTGGAAATTGTTGATGAAGACACTGTTGTTGTAACTGTCCAGGTATAAGCAGTTTCTAAAGGTGTTCCGGTAAGTGTTGCATTTGAAGCGCTAAGTCCGCTTGCTACGTATGTACCGTTAGCTGTAGAATCTAAACCTGCAGGAATTGACCATCCTACAAAGCTGTTTGCTCCACCACCCATTGATGCTGGTTTTTTGTAATACTGCTGTGCCATTGCACCAAGGTTTGTACAGTCCGATACTATACCATCTTTGTTTGCTTCTTCGGCACTGGCATTAAACAAGTTAATACCAACTACAACGGCGATACCAACTACGATAACACCAAGAACGATTAAGAGAAGTTGTTGCTGACCCATTTTATTACTCCTATGTTTGTTTGAGGGTTTATTTAATTAAATTAACCAGTTGTTAATAATATTTTAGAACTTAGTTAATGTATTATTATTGAATTTACTTCATTTGCTGTTACTATTGTTTGTACCTCTATCGAATCGGTTCCAGTCACTACTTCCGTTCCCGTGCCAGTTATAATAACCTGTTCGGCGGCAATCGTAGAAGTCATAAAGTTACCATTCGCAGTTGTTACCATTTGTGATGGTATCGCCCAACCCAGGAAAGATTTGCTTCCACCTCCCAATTCGGCTGGTTTTTTATAGTACTGAATGGCCATATACCCGAGACTTGTAGTCTCTTCTATCAACAAATCTCTCTTTTGTTCAATAGCGTTTGCTCTAAACAACTGAATAGAGACTGCTATTGCAATCCCTACAATTATAATCGCTATTACTATCAATAAAAGTTGTTGCTGACCCAAATTACAAAGCCTTTCTTATTCAAATTAGGTTCGTGGTGATCTAAAAATATGCCAATAAAATAATACGGCAGAATAGCTTACTTTGTTAACATTTCGTAAAGAAATTGTTGCTGTTGTAAATATTACAGGTAATTTTTTCTCGTTAACAACAGTATCTCAAAGAACAAAAGCTAAATATTTATTTGGGTTTTGCATTGCTTTTCAATTAAACAGCTACATATTATGGTTATTATAAATTAATGTGCCAACTTTTTCTGTTCAATTTCTCCCATGAAGATTAAAGTCAAATTTTAAGTGCGTAATTATTTACAAAACAAAGGAAATTATTACTATTTATTAGTAAAATTTTAATAGTTATTTGAAAAAGGCTTCTTTTTAGAAAGCTTTTAGTATAAATTCAGAATAATTTACTTAATACTAAAAAATGAGAAGGCTTTTAACTTTTTTCGAAAAAACTAACCTAACTAGCAAAATGCCTTTATAGCAATCATTATTAACCACATTAATGTAAATGTTATTTGTTGGGATGAACTAAATGCCGGATTATACCCTAAACAGATTTTTTTATTCTGGCATCAGCAATTCTTTAGAAAATCAACTGATTATAAAGAAAATATGATCTTTGATCTCGGATATTTATTAAGC
>JBATTD010000314.1:0-3657 GCA_049670345.1 Ignavibacteriaceae bacterium | reverse complement strand
AAATCTTCAATAGATTATATTTTTATAACAATAATTAAACGCCATCACGATAGCTATCGGGATGGCGTTTATACAAATAAATATAACAGAAATAAATCCCCAACAACAAATTCTAAAAACCATCATCAGAAATTTTCTTCTCGGTTACTTCACCATACTTTTTAACTTTGTCTTTTATCTCATCCGCCTTACCAACTAAAACAAACTGCAGGTTTTCTCTTGGAAAATATTTAGCAATGATTTCATTTGCTTTTTCAACAGTCATCTCATCTACATTTTTTTCAAAATCATTTATGTAGGAATCTTCCAATCCATAAAAATACATTCTTGTTAGCAGATCAGCGAGGTCGCCTGAAGTTTCAAAGCGTGGGGGAAACTGTCCTTTAATATAGTTTTTTGCAGATGTCAAAGTTGCTTGATCAATCCCTTCAGTGTGGAGACGATCAAGCACTTCAAGTGCAAGATCAATTGCTTCGATAGTGGTTTTGGTTGCTGTGAAACTGCTTATGTAAAATGTTCCGGCATTTTTGTAATTCGCGAACCTGCTACGGGCACCATAGGTTAAACCGGAGTTAACTCTCAGCTCATCATTCAGCCACGAGGTAAACCTGCCGCCAAAAATAGTATTGATAACCTGGATCTGTGTGATATCATTATTATTCCAGGGCACACCGTAACCGCCAATTAAAAAAGTTGTTTCCCTTGAATCATCCTTATCTATAAGAAGCACATTGCTCTTTACAAAGGCTTTTATATCTTTATTAACATCTGTTGTCAGGTTAAGCTGTTCCAATGAAGGTGTGCGGGGAAACATACCCTCAATTTTATTTTTCAATTCACCTGTTGAGAAATCACCAACAACAGCAATCCCCAATTTTGAAATACGATAATGCATACCAAAAAATCCCTGGAGATCTTCCCTGTTAATATCCTTTATAGAAGATTTGCTTCCCGACACAGGATTACCGTAAACATTGCTGCCAAAAATAAACTTATCAAAATAACTTCCGATTACTCTTCTCGGACTCTCCTTTGCCTGCTCTAATTCATCAAGCCAACGCTTTTTTCTTTTATCAAATTCTTCCTGCGGAAAAGTTGGATTGGTTATCACATCAGCAAATATCGGGAGCACTTTTTCAAGATCACTTTGCTTAAATGATATTGTAATTTCAGTGGCTTCCTTTCCGGCCTGTGAAGAGATTGAAGCACCCAGGAAATCAAATGTTTCTTCAATTTGTTTTTTCGTATAATTTTTTGTGCCGAACAAAAGTGCATCTGCAGTAAATGCAGCTAAGCCGCTTTGGTTTTCATCCCAAATAGCGCCCGCAGGAAAAACTGCTGAAATATAAATCAGCGGAACCTCGTGCTGTTCCATCAAATAAAGAGACAATCCGTTTTCGAGGATATAGTTCTCATACTCGGGTAATTGAAATTGTGCAAAGAGTGATGAACTTAATACCACGCTCAGGAAGATTGTATGAATAAATGAAAGAATGATTGAATGTTTCATTTTATCTCCTCCTCTGCCATAAGAATTCCGACTGTTCTGTTTTTCTTTGTAAAATATTTTGCGGCAACCCTTTGAATATCCTCAGCGGATACTTTCGCAAAATCCTGCGGTGCAGAAAAAAGTTTTTTGTAATCGCCAAAGAACAATTCGTAAGTACCGATTGTATTCGCTTTTCCGTTTATGGTTTCCATAGTATGATAAAATTCCATCAGTTTTTGATTTTTTACTTTTTGAAGTTCTTCTCCGGTCACACCTTCTTTTATTATCTTATCGAGCTCCGCAATTATTGCCGCTTCGAGATGTGCCGGGGTTATATCCTTGCTGCAAATTCCGTAGATTGTAAAAATATAAGGATCAAATGCATAGCTGTAATCTGTTGATACTTCTATGGCTAATTGTCTTTCATCAATCAATGAGCTGTAGAGCCGCGAGGTTTTACCTGAAGACAAAATTGATTCCAGCAAACTTAATGCATAGTAATCTTCCGAATTGGTTTGGGGTACATGATGAGCAAGCATTACATAGGGAGAAGGAACATCCCTTTTTACATCAACTCTTCGTTCACCATCCTGTTCCGGTTCAACCGTGTGGATTTTCCGGGGTGGTGGTCTCACGGCAATCGGCTCAAAATATTTTTCTGAGAGTGATTTAACTTCTGCTGCTGTTACACTCCCAACTATCACAACAACGCAATTGCCCGGTGCGTAGTAAGTTGCAAAATATGTTTGAAGATCTTCTTTGGTCCAGTTCTTTATATCGGACTCATAACCTATAACAGGTATGCCATAAGGGTGTGCAAAAAACGCCGCTCCCTGAACCTGTTCCCATAATTGCCAGAGGGGGCTGTTCTCTAGTCCTGTACTTCTCTCGGATAATATAACACCCCTTTCACTCTCAATCATCTTATCATCAAACTCCAGGTTAGCTATTCTATCCGCTTCAAGATCGAATATTATATCGAGTGCACTTGTGGGAAACCAATCCGTATAGACAGTAACATTCTCAGAAGTGTAGGCGTTATTCGCGCCGCCGTTTGCTTCCATTGTTCTATCAAACATTTTGGGACCATATTTTTTCGAACCGTTAAACATCATATGTTCGAAGAAATGTGATATGCCGGTTATTCCAGCGTACTCGTTCCTCGATCCGACTTTCCAGAAGAAGTACATATTAGCGTTTGGAATTGAATGATCTTCAAGAACAATTATCTTCATCCCGTTCTTGAGTGTAAATGTTTGAATATCTTCAACCTTTGTTTGTGCGAAAGCAGCAAAGGCAAAGATGAGAAAAAGCAAGAGGTATTTCATGATCTTTTCCGTAAAGTTATTAATTGCTATTTGCTAAAATAATAATAGTAATTGAAATGTTTGTTATAATGTGATAAGAAGTAGTGTAATAAAAACCGCTTCAAAGAAAAGAGAGTCAGTTAAGCAACCGTATTTAAGATGTTTTTAATAATTGATCAGTATGTTAATTAATTTTTATACTCAATTGTCATTCCGCAGGAATCCTGTCATTTAAACTTATAATCAATTTATAATTAATTTATTATCAGTTGCAAAATTATAAGGAAAATGATTATGCCAGTTAAACCGATACCCGAAAACTATCCAAGGGTTTCGCCTTACCTTATTGTTAAAGACGTTACCGGGACAATGGATTTTCTTAAATATGTTTTTGATGCTGAAGAAAGAGAAAAAATGACTTTGCGCGATGGAACTATAAATCACGGCGAAGTGAGTATTGGCAATTCTGTAATTATGATGGGTAAAGCTGCTGAACACCACCAACCGCAGAATGCTATGCTTTATATTTATGTGGAAGACACCGATGCAGCTTACAAACGTGCAATTGAAAAAGGTGCGTTATCTGTTATGGAACCTGCAGACCAGTTTTACGGAGACCGCAATGGCGGGCGTATAAGACTCAGACGGTATAAACTGGTGGATTGCAACGCACGTTGAAGATGTAAGTAAGGAAGAACTGCTGAAAAGAAATGAGGAGAGAGCTAAAAAGTAATTATGTAGCTGCACAAAGAAGCCGTCATTCCCGTTTATCGGGAATCAGACGACGACAGATTCCGGACAAGCCGGAATGACAATCACCCAGGCAGTAAGGGCTGAAATCAACCTCCCGATGGAATTAGT
>JBATTD010000313.1:0-3976 GCA_049670345.1 Ignavibacteriaceae bacterium | reverse complement strand
ATATTATTGTATCAATTGTTGTAGTCATTGTTGTTTATTTTGTTATCGCTGCTATTCTTACAGCTATAATGCTTGCTGTTTTCGGATTAAGTATGTGGGGCGCTGCTAATTACTACTAGTGAATTTAAAATAAAAATGCTTGCCTGATATTTTCGGGCAAGCATTTATTAAATTTTCAGTCAAATATTTTTTTTCAGATTACTTTTTAATCAGTTTCTCTATTTCTCTAATTTCCTCTTCAGCTTCAATAATTTTGTAATATTCCAAAGCATCTGAAAAGTATTTTTTACTTTTTTCAGAATCATCTGTCAAATTGTAAAGAATACCTAATTCGTAAGATGTTTCTGCCTGGTTTAATTTGTTTCCGGTTTCGTTATTTAAACGAAGACTTGTGAGCAGGTAATTTTCAGCGGCTGCAAGTTGATTTTTGTTTCGCTGAATGATTCCTTTAATTTTATAAACCTCAGCAATAGTAAGTTTATCATCAAGCTTATAAGCAACTTCCATCGATTTATCTGCAAATGCTTCAGCAAATTCAAAATCGGATAGCTGTGTGTAAACGTAAGCTTTGCTAAGATAATTTATTCCAAATGATTGAAGATAATTAACTTCTTTTGCTGCCATTAAACTCAAATCAAATTCACTCAATGCTTCCCGGAATTCTTTCTTCTTGGTATAAACCATTCCCATATTCTGCCTAACTTCTGATACTCTTCGTACATCATCTGCTTTTTCAAAACTTAAGAGTGCACGGCGGAAATATGAGAGGGCGGAATCGTATTTACTTTGTATGTTGTTAATAATACCAAGATTTATCTCAATTTTCCCCTTCAAAACATTATCGGGATTATCAACGAGAACATCTAAAGCTTTTTCAAAATGCTCAACTGCTTTTTGTAGATCACCTTTATCGCCGAATATTGTCCCCAATAAGTTTTCACACTCAGCATTGCCTTTTACATCATTCTCCTCCAGGAATAGCTTATCGGCTTTGCCCAAATAGTTAAAACTAAGTTCCCATTTTGCCTGGCTGCTGTACACCTCACCCATTCTTAAAAAAGCATTGGCTGCAATGTTTTTCATTTGCGGAGTATCTTCGGAAGAGTGAGCTAATTTTTCATGGATCTCCAGAGCAGCAGAAAATTCACCGCTGGTAATTGTAGATTGCCCCACAAATAGAAGCAGGTCTATAATTTTTTCTTTAGGAAGTTTATTCTCTGCAAATGTTATAAGAAGATCTACTTGAGAACGTGTTTTGATACCGCTTTCTAAATCGACATCAAATTTTTCTTTAAGTTTTTCGTCAGATACATCTTGCGGTTGCTCAGCAGCTAAATAATTTGAGTCAAACTCTTCAGCCTCTGCTTCCGTAAAAAAATTTTTTAAGACCTCTTCAACTAAAGGTTCGGTATTTGGATAATTTATGCTCAATTACTTTCTGGTTTCGGTGCTATAATTATTGAGTAATCTATACTCATTTCCTTTTCTCCCGTCTACCACCGTAATTCTTGTGCAACCCTTGTGCCAATCCACAAAAGTTTAGGTAGTGAAAATAGATTAATATTTAAATTTTAGCTATTGTAATTATTACTTAATATTATTAGAAATTCTTACGAAATCTAATTTTTTTTAGCTGTTTTAATTTGAGAATTTATCAAATTAGGATAAAGATTTTGTGAACTGATCGAAACCTTTAATTCAACCGGTGTATTAGGATTTCGATTGGTTCTTGCTTCCAATTAATATAATAGTATGCTGTAGCTTTAAAATGATAATCATAATGAGAATGTTTTTATAAAAATTAAATTATAAATATTTCGTGTATCATTTTACGATTTTTGATATCTGCTTAAACACATCTGTTCCGCAAACATTCAACAATTCGAAGAGAATAGCTTCTGCAGTTGTAACATTCGCTCCATGCTGTCTCATTCTTGATAAAGAAATTTCATAATCTCGCACTCTTCTTGAAGATACTGCATCAGCGGCAAGATTTACCTGAAAATCGTTTGCAATCAAATCGAGAACCGTTTGTTGAACACATACATGCGATTCAACACCGCACACAACAACTTGAGATATTCCATTCTTTTTTAATTCATTAAACAAATCACCGGCTCCGGAACAGCTAAATGAAAGTTTCTGAATTGCTTCATTCCCTTCCAATTCGTTTTGAATTGATTCTACAGTTGGACCCAATCCCTTTGGATATTGCTCGGTATAGTAAATCGGTAGTCCGAGAGTTTTGAATCCTTTAATAAGTTTTATAGTGTTTTCAACTACTGTCTCGTATTCATTAGTAACACGAATAATTCTTTCCTGTATATCAATTATAAGTAGAGTAGTTTTATCTGTAGTCAATAAATTGTTAAATCGCTTTACATTGTTTTCCATTATATCATTCTTTTAAGACGAATAAATTTTGTTCATTCCGTATTTGCCGCAAGTGTACATCGCCAGCAAACTGGTTAAATCAACAAGTGCTTTTCGCTGATGTTCCTCATAAATAACAAGATTGTAAATATCGGCAACAAACTTAAGGTTGCTAAGTATCTTTTTTAATTCATGGTAGGATGGGGAGCCATGCCAGTATGCAACCTGCTCAATCAATAATTTTTCGTTTCTTCTTAAGAACTCGCCAAACGTAATTGTATAAACCGAAATCGAGGTTAATGGTCTGCAAATCGCAACGAGATCGTTAAAATATGTATCCCAGTTACGTGCCAGCTCTCTGTTATGTTTGTTCATTACATACTTTGCTTTTGCAAGAGTTAACTTTGCCTTGGTTAATGATTTAAAATTAGGAATTAAAGCATATCCATCATAGCTGCGGAAAGAATTATCGGGGTCGTCATATTTCCATCGTCGGGCAATCTGATTGGCAGAGTTGATTATTATCACCTTATCCAACGAACTATCAATTAAGATAAATTTCCCCTGCTGCCAATTTACAACTGTTATCCAATGGCTCCAATCATCTACACTGAGAATGCATGGATAACCTTTTCTTAAATGCTTAGTTAATGCTGTTACTGCATCGGTTGAATTTTCACGGCGGAAGTATTTCATTTTGCAATTAAATGACTTTGCGGCTTTTTCAAGACCAATCTCATCTGTTCCGTACCACCAATCACTTCCCGCTTTTTTAGCAATGAACTTTTCACTCTCAAATCTTCCAAGCATTACCAGGGCATATTTAAGTGCAAAAGGACCGCACTGATATTTAAAAGGTTGTGGATAAAAACTCATAGTAATGTAATTTTATTGTGCAAATGTAATTATTGTTGATGACTTAATCATCACTTATTTTTGGGTTAGGAGTTATTTTTCCTGATCATCAAAATGATGGATTCTAATTTGTACGTAATCAAAACTTTTGAAATTATTTAATTTGTAATTATATTTGCAGGCTAAATTTCTACAGGCGGGGTAGCTCAGTTGGTTAGAGCAGTGGAATCATAATCCACGTGTCGGGGGTTCGAATCCCTCCCCCGCTACGAATTATAGGAGAAAAAATTATGTATACATTATTAGTTACAATAGCTGCTATTACTGCAGTACTGCTTATCATAGTGGTTTTGCTCCAGGCAAGTAAAGGCAGTGGATTAGCCGGAACCTTTGGAGGTGCGGGCGGTAGCATGGGTTCAATGTTTGGTACAAGGCGCACAGCAGATTTTTTGAGCAGGGCAACCTGGTGGCTTGGTGGAATAGTGGCTGTTCTTGCGCTGGTAATAAATTTATTCTTCCTACCCGGTAAAGTTACACCGGAACAGCGAAGTATTATTCAGGAATCAGGTCAGCAGAATATTCCTCAAACACCTACATTGCCTCAGCAAAATCAATTGCCTCTCGGAACTGAAAATCCGGAAGGACAATAATTACTTTAATTCGTAATTTCTTGAGAGCCCTGTTGGAGCAATTCTTCAGGGCTTTCTTCTTTCCAGCCTGCTAATATTTCGATAATCTCATCCTGTAT
>JBATTD010000312.1:0-2805 GCA_049670345.1 Ignavibacteriaceae bacterium | reverse complement strand
CACTTGATGAAGCAACGAAAGTGCCCGGATAAAAACTGCCGTTAAATCCGGTTCGGGCACCATATGTAAATCCCTTTTCCTCACGGAGTATCATGTTCACTCTTCCGTTAAAACTTCCACCAAGTTTATAATTCATCACAGTGGCTTTATAAAAATCCGGATCGGTGTAACTCAATCCCAGGCTGCCAATTCTAATTGCAGATTGTTTTGCATTGGGAAAATCAACAAAATATATTTTCGCCCTGGTAGATATTTCGGGAACTTTAATGGATGGAAATTCAACATTTTTTCTTTCCCACTTTTGTTCCAGAGACTTGAAAACATCCGTTGCGGCTTTTTCACTTACATCGCCAGCAATTGTAATTGTTACAAGTTCCGGTGCAAAATTCTCAGCATAATAATTTTTAAGATCATCAATAGTAATCTCCTCAACTGAGTGAATAGTTCCAACGGGATTATTTGAAAGAATATTATTTTCACCATATATTGTTTTATTAAACACGTAGGATGCAACAGAGGATGGATTTGTTTTCGATCTATTTATTCCCTCAATCGTTTCATCTTTTAACCTTGCGAATTCTTTTTCATCCCAGCGCGGCTCAAATAATATTTCTTCAATCAATTTATAAGTGTCATTAAATTTAGATGCCAAGCAATTAGCACGTATAACAATTGATTCTTTTGTAGTGTACATCGAAATGCTTGAGCCAAGTTCATCAATTGCTTCTTCCAATTCTATAGGTGTTTTACTTTTTGTGCCTTCCATCATCTCAGCTGTAATTAGATTTGCAACACCGATCTTGCTTATATCATCCAATAACATTCCGCCTTTAATTGTAATCGCAAAATCAATAAGCGGAAGTTCATTTTGCTCTATACCATATATTTTAATGCCGTTTGTAAGCTCTTCACTCCATACAGTTGGAACATTTAATAATGGATCCGGGCCAAATTCGGGTTCTACAGATCTATCAAACGAAGATTCAATTTCAGCAACTTCAATGTCTTCGCCCGTAACCTGTTCGCCTTGGTTAAGAGCTATTTTTTCCTGCTGTTCAATACTTTCTTCAGCTATAGGAAATACGACAGAATTTTCAGCAATTAATTCTGATTTACCTGAAGGTACAAAACTTGTTGATACGTATGGTTTATCTTTTAAATACTTGTTATATACTTTTAATATATCTTCTTTGGTTACTGCAAGTGTATTATTAAGATCAGTCGTTATAAAATCTGGTGAACCACCAAATTCATTATAATATGCAAGCTGGAATGATTTACTAAGTACACTGCTTATTCCATTATAAAAATTTGTTTCCAATCGTGCTTTAACTCTTTCCACGTCTTTCTCTGTAAATCCCTCTTTTTCAAACAATGCAAAGGCTTCGGTCAGTGCAATCTCAACATCAGTCAATTTGGTATCTGGGAAAGACCTTACACGAATCCGGAATGTGCCGGCAATCTCTTCACTATTTTGAAATGCAGAAACTGAAGGTGCTAATTTTTTTTCTTCAACGATTACTTTATAAATAGGGGATTTTTTATTGCCTGCCAAAAGTTCACCTAAAAAATCAAGTGCATAAGAATCCTTTGTAAATTGCTCAACTGTAGGGTAAACAATATTCAGTTCTGGTGATTCTGCAAAATTATCTTCGTGGTAAGCTCTTTTTGTTTCATCCAAAACAATCGGCATAGGATTCATATTCTCAATTTTATCAGCAGCTTTAATCTCTCCGAAGTACTTTTCGATCATTTTTTTTGTTTGCTCTTCATCAAAATCTCCGGCAACAACCAAGGTTGCATTGTTCGGTCCGTACCATCTTTTATAAAACTCGTGAACATCAGTAAGAGTAGCATTCTGAAGGTCTTCCATTTCACCAATTGTCTGCCAGTTATATGGATGATTTTCAGGATACATCAATTTATCAAGTACATAACTTGTGTTTCCAAAAGGCTGATTATCATAACGTTGTCTCTTTTCATTCTGTACAACTCCTTGCTGGTTTTCAAAAGCTTCCTGTGTTACAGTTGGAAGTAAAAAGCCCATCCTGTCTGACTCTAACCATAATGCCATCTCCAACGCATTCTTTGGAACAATTTCAAAATAAACAGTTCCGTCCTTCCAGGTGCCACCGTTAAGTGTTCCTCCGGCTCCTTGTATTTTTTTAAAAAACTGATCCTGACCAACATGTTTAGATTCCTGGAACATCATATGCTCGAACAAGTGAGCAAAGCCCGTTCTTCCTTTTACTTCTCTGTTGGAACCAACATGGTAAAGGATGGCTACGGAAACAATCGGATCAGATTTATCCTCATGAAGAACCACGTTTAAACCATTATCAAGTTTATACTGCTTATAACTAAGTTTAAAATCGGCAGATTTTTGACTGCAGCCCGAAAGAATAAACAGAACCGCCAATAACATCATTGAGAGGTGTTTAAGATAGCGCATTGCAACTCCATTAAATTATCTTCAAACAAATAATTGTGATGTGTAAAATTAGTATTTATTATGCGAAGTACAATATCTAAGGGAAGAACGGTTAATTTGTTAGTTAATTGGTATGATAGAATAGTTTTTTGCTAACTCAAATTTAGAAGATAAGCAACCCTGAAAATCAAAGATAGAACAAATTACGGCTTGTTTGCAATGCTGTTAAACAGCAAAACCGTTTTTATGTTTCTTATCTTTTCTTCTGGAATTATAAAGTGCAGCAAGGAATAGAAGCGCAACAACACCAAGTAATACCAGGGCGATTGTTCCGGCATCAAAGTGTCCGACTGCATAAGCAATTGCTTCTACGG